>DASXLG010000250.1 GCA_036496425.1 Terriglobia bacterium
AAACTCTTTGGCTTACCGCGCGGGGTAAGGCAGAGACTTTGAAACTCTCTGGCTTGCCGCGCGAGGTAAGGCAGAGACTTTAAAACTCTTTGGCTTACCGCGCGAGGTAAGGCAGAGACTTTAAAACTCTCTGGCTTACCGTGCGGGGTAAAGCAGAGACTTTAAAACTCTCTGGCTTACCGCGCGAGGTAAGGCAGAGACTTTGAAACTCTCTGGCTTACCGTGCGAGGTAAGGCAGAGACTTTGAAACTCTCTGGCTTACCGTGCGAGGTAAGGCAGAGACTTTGAAACTCTCTGGCTTACCGTGCGAGGTAAAGCAGAGACTTTGAAACTCTCTGGCTTACCGCGCGAGGTAAGGCAGAGAAATTAAAACTCTCTGGCTGTTGAGGCGGTTATTGACCTGTGCGGATGCTAAGCCACTATTTATCAGTCATTTGTGGAGTATCGCTGGTCTGCTTAGCTGCCAGGAAGGTCGTTTCCTCCATCCTTATATATATGTAAGTTCCTAACTACGGTTGACTCATGTCGCCGAAATCTGACCAAAAGGCTGTGACGCAGGGTCACTGCATGATAACGGCTTGGCTAAGATCAGGGCGCCGGGATGTCGCATGTCGACGTGCGACATCGAATTGAGGGGCCTCGGTTTCGGACACTCCTTGACCAGCAACCCGCTCTAAAAATACTATCCGCAGATCGTGCAACCCTGTGATGAAGGTGTAATCCGATCATTGCCGGCGGCAACTCCTTGTTCCGCCGCAGTTGCGCCGTGGATTCTGGCGGCGACGATTCTTGGATCGAGTCTGGCGTTTATCGACAGCAGCGTCGTCAACCTTGCGCTGCCGGCGTTGCAAGCGGATCTAAACGCGACAGTGGTCGATGCGCAATGGGTCGTGGAGGCTTACGCTCTTCTCCTGGCTGCGCTGATTTTGGCCGGAGGATCGCTGGGCGACATTTACGGCCGCAGGCGCACATACGCCGCCGGCGTCGTCCTGTTCGCCGCCTCGTCTGTCTGGTGTGGGCTCGCGCCGAATATCCATCAGTTGATTGTTTTACGGGCGTTGCAAGGGATCGGCGCCGCGCTGCTCATACCAGGAAGTCTCTCGATTATCAGTGCCTCCTTCGATGATCGCGATCGAGGCCGGGCTATCGGTACATGGTCGGGGTTTACGTCGATTGCCGCTGCAGTGGGGCCGGTTCTCGGCGGCTTCCTGATCGAATACGGCTCATGGCGGTGGGTGTTTTTCATCAATGTTCCGATCGCCGCAGTCGTTCTGATCCTGACGTTCTTGCATGTACCGGAAAGCCGGAACCCTCGCGCGGCCCCCAGGCCCGACTGGGTGGGCGTCGGCCTTGCGGCTGCCGGACTCGGCGGCCTCACATACGCACTGATCGAATCGTCGCAACGAGGTTGGATGGACCCGGCGGTGAAGACTGCCCTTTTGGCAAGCGTGTTGGCGCTGGCCGCGTTCGTCGTCGTCCAGGCGAAGAGCAAGGCGCCGTTGCTTCCGCTCGCGTTGTTTCGGTCGCACACTTTCAGAGGGGCGAATCTGCTGACTCTGCTTCTGTATAGCGCACTGAACGGCCTGCTCTTCTTTTTTCCTCTGAATCTGATTCAGGTTCAGGGCTACTCCGCGACGGCGGCAGGCGCCTCGATGCTGCCGTTCATCCTGTTGATGTTTCTTTTGTCGCGGTGGTCGGGCGGACTGGTCCATCGCTACGGGCCCAAGCGACCGCTTGTATTCGGCCCGGCCGTGGTGGCACTCGGATTTGCCCTTTTCGCCGTTCCGTCAATCGGTGGTAATTATTGGACGACGTTCTTTCCAGCGGTCGTCACGCTTGGCCTCGGAATGGCGATAAGCGTCGCGCCGCTTACCACCACGGTCATGAATTCCGTTCCTCAGGAGTTCGCCGGCACCGCGTCGGGAATCAACAATGCGGTTTCACGGCTTGCCGGAGTGCTCTCGATCGCAGCATTTGGCATCATTATGCTTGCGAGTTTCGACCAGCATCTCTCCTCCCGTTTGGCGGGAATGAATCTGGGGCCGCAACTCCAGGGAGAAATCGGAAATCAGCGCGTGAAACTCGCGGCCATCGAAATCTCTCAACGGATCGATAAGACATTGGCAGCTGAAATCCGGAGATCAATTGATGATTCATTTGTGGCTGGTTTCCGTCTTGTCATGATCATTGCGTCGGGATTGGCCATCTTGAGCGCGGTAGCCGCGGCTTTAATGATCGACGGTAAATCCGAACGTTGACTACAAAACATCACGGCTCTGATTCAAGAAAGTGATTACGTTGTCCGGCTGAGCTGCTGACCGAGGAAAGCCGCGGCATCGTCCAGCGCGTCCCGTGCCTCGTCCAGCAACGCTGCACTGGTGTGCCAGACATGAAACATATCGGGCCAAACGTCCAGACGTATACGGACTCCTGCGGCCCCCGCCCGCGCCGCAAGCCGGGTGGCATCATCGAGGAGGACTTCCGCCGACCCGACCTGTATCAGCAGAGGAGGCAAGCCCTTCAGGTTCGCATATAAAGGAGAGGCTCCCGGTGTCCGCGGAGGTGTCGCGCCGAGGTATGCCCCTGCCATTTCTCGAAGTCCATCGGCTTCAATCAATGGATCTTGCCTGGCTTTCGAGGTTAATGAATCCGAGCGGACATCCAGATCAACCCAGGGTGAAATGACAGCGGCTCCGGCCGGCAGCGGCAGGCCCAGATCGCGCACCGCCGCTAAAGTGGCGACTGTCAGCCCACCACCACACGAGTCTCCGGCCACGACTATCGATTTCGGATTCGTGCCCTGATCGATCAGCCAGCGATAGACGCACACCGCATCTTCCAGTGCCGCCGGAAAAGGGTTCTCCGGCGCAAGCCGGTAATCCGGGATCAGCACGCAACTTTTTAAGCGCACGGCGAATTCACTACCCATCGGCCGATATGCCTTTGCGCTTCCGATCACATAGCCACCACCATGCAGATACAGAAGGACACGGCCGTCGACGGCTTGAGATGGAATACACCAGGACGCCGGAATCCCGCTTACCGATTGCTGCTCAAAGGCCACTCCCGGCGGAATTGGCGCCTGCATCAGCATCTCGTCGAAGGCGTTCCGTATTTGAGGGATATCGCCAACCATCTTCGATTTGTATTGCGCCAGAATCGGACGCAATTGCTCCAACTGTGCTTTGCCCACGAGAGGATTCTCCTGGTGCATGATTGTGTCACAGAATCGCCGAACATTCAGGCAGGCGAGTGGATCACCTTTTGTGTAACAAGGTCGTAAGTGTTAGTTTTTTTGACAAGGTTTTTAGCCGCAGATGACGCAGATGACGCAGATGGGGCGCAACAACGAACTTTGGAGCCGCCCCATCTGCGTCATCTGCGGCTAAAAAAGTTGGTTGGCGGCATAGCCGCGCTATGCCTTTTGTGGCTGATCTCTTCGTTGAATCCCGCAACACCTTGACGCACTCCCGTCCATGGCACGCCATTTGCGTTAGCCCCTCTGTTGAGGAGGTGGCAAATGACTTATCTTGCAATTCCGATCATGGTTTTTCTGACTGTGCTCCTCCTCGCAGGCGTCGCTTTGATCGCCGATGCCGGGCGCCGTATTTCGCGTGGCGAAAGGAAGTAAAACATGTGGTATCTGCTGAAAGTTAACGCTTTAGTTGCGGCTCTTATTCTTCTTGCGGCCGGCCTGGTGATCTTTGCGATATGGATCTGGACGGAAGCGAAAGCACTCGCCGCCGCGCGGTATCGAATTTCCGAACGCGTTGCCACGTTCACGAACGACCCTCGGTTTTTCGCGAATCCCCTCACGATTTCGCGACGCAGTTCGCGAAATCGGCAAGGCGTTCACGCCACAATTGACACATATCAGTAACTTACGGATTGGCGCGCCGGTTGCGTTCCCATGCCAGAGAAGGAGGAAATGAAAATGAAGAAATCAATTCTAGCAACCGCAGCAGGTCTGGTTCTTTTCGCCACCGCAGCCATGGCGCAGGTGGAGCAGCCCTCACAAATCACTGTTGAAGGGACGGGTTTGTTTACCAGGGATTCAACGGCAGATTCGGGAACGACGCATAGCGCGACGAATTCAGGCGGACTGCTTGTCGGGTATTCATATCAGTTCAGCCACTGGGCCGGCGTCGAAGGGAACTACGGATATTCCCGCAACACTCAAGATTACGTGGGAACGTTCGGCGAATCCTCGGTTCGCACCAATACCCATGAAGTGATCGGCTCGTTCGTGGTTCACATCCCGATCCATGCCGCTCACTTCCGGCCCTACGCCCTGGCTGGCGGCGGCGCGCTGATTTTCGATCCGGTCGATAGTTTCGGGAACGGAATCGACCGGCAGTCCCGTGGGACTTTTGTCTATGGCGGCGGCGTCAACTTTGACGTCACGCATAATTTCGGTGTTCGGGCCGAATACCGTGGACTGATTTATAAAGCGCCCGACTTCAACGTCACCGCTCTGAATCTCGACAAAGTGACTCACCTCGCACAACCCTCCATCGGATTCTATTTCCGATTCTAACTCGCCAATCTCCCCACTACAGACGGCCGTCACGAAGACGGCCGTCTGCGGCTTCTCACCGTGAAGGAGGATCAATGGATAAGGCAATCATTCACTTGAAAGTTCAGTTTGACGGTGCGACTCAAACACTCCGGCTTCTTGTTCCCGCCTTTGAGGCATTGCTCGAGCCGGATGAAGTGTACGAGTTGAATGTTCCCGTTCACATGCATGACGAGACCGAGGTGGAAGGTCTTCTCTCGACCGAAAACCCGGTTATTGCGCACGCTTGAGGCGATGGGCATTCCGGATGCTTTGATGCATCCGATCCGCATAGCGGTTCAGGGTTCCAACGAGTCTGTGATTCTGCGAAACAGGTTTTAGCCGCAGATGACGCGGATTACGCAGATGGGGGCGCATTCTAAGTCGTCTTCTTACGCCCCCATCTGCGTAATCCGCGTCATCTGCGGCTAAACAAACTTTGACGGATTTACCCGCGAGTCCCTGGGCCGCCTGGCGAAAACCGGTGCCGAAACAGGGCCAATGTGCTCAAATTAATCTTGCCGATGCGCTCACATAAGCTTGTCGAGAGTGATAGGCAGGTCCCGAACGCGCTTCCCCGTCGCGTTGAAGACTGCGTTGGCAACCGCTGCCGCCACGCCGGTGATGCCGAGTTCGCCGATTCCACGCGCACCCAGAGGGGCATTTTCATCGGGTATATCGTTGTAGATGATTTCGATGTCCGGTATGTCGCGATTCACGGGAATATGGTATTCGGCAAGCGACGGATTCATGATGCGGCCGCGACGCTCGTCGAATAGAGTCTCCTCCGTCAGCGCCATGCCGATTCCCATGACGATCCCTCCGCGAAACTGGCTGGTGGCGGTCTTTGGGTTCAGAACCCGGCCGCAATCGAACGAGCCCAGCCACCTCGATACTCGCACTTCACCGGTTTCTTCGTTGACCCGGACTTCGCAGAATTGCGCACCATAGGACGCCATCGCATATTTCATCATCTCCGCCGGCGGGGCCGATGATGGCTCGGCTTCCACCGATGCTTGTCCGGCTTTTTGGAGAATGGCCGAGTAGGTTTCGCCGCGTGTCTTATCGTCGCGCCGGAACAATCCGCTATCACGCGCTTCCACTTGTTCGTGCGCGGCGCCTGCGAGCGGTGAATCCGAACGTTTCTGCGCCAGTTCGAGCAGTTCGCGATGGAGTTGCGCCACGGCGGCGTCCACCGCCGCGACTATGCTCGCGGTCTGATTAGAGCCACCCGCAATGATCGGCGTATCGGGCAACCCGGAATCCCCATATTGAAATGTGACCCGATTCAGCGGCAAGCCAAGACGATCGGCGGCATTCTGAATCTGCGTGGTCGCCAACCCCATTCCCATCTCGTTTCCGGGCGTCTGCACCATCGCCGATCCATCGGCAGAGATCCGGACGCGAGCCTTCGCTGGAAAACGGAGATAGGGATAATAGGCCGTGGCGACACCCTGCCCCACCAGCCATTTGCCGTCACGTTGCGAGCGCGGCGCGGGGTTGCGTGCATTCCACCGGAACTTCTCTGCGCCGCGGCGGTACGCTTCCGTCAGATTCCGGTTCGAGAATTCGACACCTCTAATGGGATGTTTCCCGGGCTCGTTGATCCTCCGGAGTTCAATCGGGTCCATCTTCAGTTTGTCCGCGAGTTCGTCCATGGCGGACTCCAGCGCGAATGTGCCGATCGATTCGCCGGGAGCGCGCATCCACGTATTGGTGACGGTGTCGAGGTAAACGACTTTCTGGCCGATATAAAAATTGGGTGAAGCATAAAGAATCCGTGGCGGAAACGTACATTGTTCGGCATAGCGCCCGCTCAGTGTTGTTGCCGTCAATCCGGTGTGGATCAGGGCCGTCAGCTTGCCGTCCTTCCGGGCACCCAACCCGACCTGCTGTTCCGCGAGCGTGCGTCCGCCGACCATTCGGAAAACCCCTGCTCGCGACAACACCAGCTTTACCGGACGCTCCACGACTTTTGCCGCGGCCACGCACATCGCGGTGTTGCTCCATTGGCCCTTGCCGCCGAAACCGCCGCCAACATATGGCCCAACCACTCGAACATCTTTCATTTTGAGGCCGAATATATAGGCCAGTGTATGAGCCGACAGGTTAACCGACTGCGTGGACTCATATACCAGCAGACCGCCGTCCTTGTTCCAAACGGCGATGGTCGCATGCGGCTCGATCGCGTTGTGGTTGTAGCGCGGCGACCGGTAAACATGGCTGACGCTTACATCCGCTTCCCGCATACCCTTGTCCGCATCGCCGATTTTGACTTCGGGCGGCTCGCCCAGGATGTCGGGAGGCACAACGGCTTTGGCTTTCATGCCTTCGAAGGAAACATCCGGCGTCTTCGTTTCATATTCGACGCCGACCAGGGACGCGGCATATTCGGCTCGCTCCGCCGTTTCGGCGACGACAATGGCCACCGGTTCGCCGTCCCAGTGCACTTCCGCGTTCTGCATGATCGGAAGATCGCTCATCGCAAAACCCTTCGACAGGTCGTGGAAGTCTATGGGCGCCGGCGCCTTCATCCGCGGCATATTTTCATGAGTGATGACGGCCAGGAGACCCGGCACCTTTTTGGCTCGTCCGGAATCGATCTTGCGGATTCTTCCTTTGGCGATGGTGCTGTAGACCAGCGCCGCATACGCCATGTTGTCCACTTTGAATTCGGCCGTGAAGCGGGCTTCGCCGCGCACCTTGGCCTCGCCGTCGACGCGCTGAAGAGGCTGGCCGACATAGTGCCGGCTGTCTGTAAGCGTGCTCATCGCATACCTCCCGCTTCCGCCAATTCGCTCAGGGCGCTGACGATCGTACGCTTCGCCAATTCGATCTTGAAGTTGTTGTAACCGTATCCCCGGGCATCGGAAAATTCGGCTTCGGCCGCACGCTGGAATGTTTCCCGGCTTGCTTTCTCGCCGGCCATAACCTGCTCCGCGCGATAAGCGCGCCACGGTTTCGGTGCGACACCACCCAGTGCCAAACGCACGTTGCGGATTTCACCGTTCTCTATTTCAAGCGCTGCGGCCAAGCTGACCAGTGCGAACGAAAAGCTAGCCCGATCGCGAACCTTCCGGTATCGCGACTGCGCGGCGAAGGCGAGAGGAGGCAACTCGACGGACGTAATCAACTCACCCGGCTTGAGAACCGTTTCAACCTGCGGCGTGTTTCCCGGCAAGAGATGAAAGCCGCTGAAGGGAATCTTCCGCGGGCCTGCCGGACCATCGACTCGGACCGTCGCATCGAGAGCCGCCAGCGCGACGCACATATCGGATGGATGCGTGGCGATACAGTGTTCCGAGGTGCCCAGAATGGCGTGAATCCGGTTAAACCCGTCGATCGCGTCGCATCCCGATCCCGGGCTTCGCTTGTTGCAGTTTGAGGCTTCATCGTAGAAGTAATAGCAGCGGGTGCGCTGCATAATATTGCCGCCGACAGTAGCCATATTCCTGATCTGGCCGGAAGCGCCGAACAGGATCGCCTGCGACAAGACCGGATAGCGCCGGCGTATCAGGTCATGGTTCGCCACGGCGGTGTTCTTCACCTCCGCGCCGATGGAGATGCCGCCATCCGCCGATTCGGTAATGCTGGTGGACGGCAATCGCGTGACGTCGATCAGCGCGTCCGGTTGCTCGATGTTCTCCCGCATCAGATCGACCAGGTTGGTCCCTCCGCCCAGGAATTTTGCGTTCGGGCGCGTCGAGATGAGAGTCAGCGCCTGCTGGGATGTTTCGGCGCGGGAGTAGCTGAAATTCTTCATCGCGGCACCTCCGAGGCAAACACTTGGCGAATGGCGGCTCGGATGCCGACGTAAGCTCCGCAGCGGCACAAGTTGCCGCTCATCCGTTCCTGGATTTCTTCGTCGGAGAACTCTATCGCTTGCGTGGACACGTCTGCGGTAACCGAGCTCGGCAATCCGGTTTGAAACTCGTGGATCATGCCCACTGCCGAACAGATCTGCCCAGGCGTGCAATATCCACACTGAAAACCGTCGTGATCCACAAACGCGGCCTGCAGTGGACTCAACTTTCCGTCCGTGGCGATACCCTCGATTGTCGTGATCTCCATGTCTTCGTACTGAACCGCCAGCGCGAGACAGGAAAGGGTCCTTTCCCCGTTGCACAGGACGGTGCACGCGCCGCAAGCTCCCTGATCGCAACCCTTCTTCGTGCCGGTCAGGTTCAGATACTCCCGCAACGCATCAAGCAGGGAGACGCGGGGCTCCACTTCAAGCGCGCGCGAAGTGCCATTGACTCGCAGCGTCATGTGAATTGTCGCAGGAGAGGAAATGATCGCGGCCTCATCCCCGTCTGTCACTGGATGCCGTTTTTTCATAGTGCTCCTTGGGGCTTGTTCTGGTCAGCACGTCCATTGCCGCTGGAACATCCGGGCGAACTGCCGATTTTAGCGATGCATGCCGGTCCGCCGCCAGATGGTGTGGCATTTCAGGACCGATCCGTGAACCTAACGGGGCCTCTCAGTTTGCGATCGGTTTCAGGTTTTCGCGAGCCTCTTCGCGATTTTGCGTAGAGATTCGCGAGCCGAAGCTTTTCCTACCCGCCCCTTCTTAACGATTTCAATGACTTAGGATTGGCACCCCTGTTGCGCTCGACCGCACATGTATAAGGAGGAAGACAATGGGTAGGCTCTCAGGAAAAGTTGCGGTTATTACGGGCGGGAATAGCGGGATCGGGCTGGCTACGGCAAAGCGTTTTGTCCAGGAAGGCGCTCAGGTAGTGATCACAGGGCGCCGGAAGAAAGAATTGGATGAGGCCGCCGGTGCAATCGAAAGGAACGTCACGGCGGTAGAAGGGGATGTATCGCGCCTTCAAGACCTGGATCGTCTTTACAGCATCGTGGGTGAAAAGCACGGGCGGATCGATATTTTGTTCGCGAATGCAGGGATCGGTTCCGTGTCTCCTCTCGGAACGATCACGGAGGAGCAGTTCTACCGTCAGTTCGACATCAACGTCAAAGGACTGCTGTTCACCGTTCAGAAGGCGCTGCCGTTGTTCCAGGATGGCGGCTCGATCATTCTGAACGCGTCAGTCGCCGGGCGAAAAGGCTTCGGAGGGTTCAGCGTCTACAACGCCACGAAGGCTGCGGTCCGCTCTTTCGCGCGATCGTGGACCTCCGACCTCAAAGACCGCAAGATTCGCGTCAATTCGATCAGCCCGGGACCAATTGAAACTCCGATTTTCGGCAAGATGGGTCTTAGCGACGAAGAATTCACACAGTTTTCAAGCATCATCGCGCAAATACCCGCCGGTCGCGTCGGCCGGCCGGAAGAAGTTGCGGCTGCCGTCTTGTTTCTGGCGTCCGAGGAAAGTTCCTTTGTGACAGGCGTGGATTTTTGCGTCGATGGCGGCATCGCGCAGATCTGAGTAGTATCCGCAGATCGTGCAACCCTGTGATGAAGGTGTAATCCGGTCATTGCCCGCGGCAGCTCCTTGTTCCGCCGCTGCTGCGCCGTATTGACGGCAGCGCAACGGCTGCGCAGTCAAAGGCTTCGATTCACGATTTCGAATCGTTGGGCCTGAGCGTGGATTCTGAAATGCAAGAATTCAGACCGCATACCTGGAGCGCCTGCGCCACCACCCATCGCCGGCCGTGATGTCCAGACTTTTCGGTCTCGAACGCATCAGGAGGAGCGGCCGGCCAAAACCTTCCCACTCCTCGCCGAGTGAATTCTCAATCACTTCGAGATCCGATTCAGACGACAGCAAGCCATCGTGCAACGCTCGACGCGCCTCGGGCAGAAGCTCCGCGGCGCAAAGCTCGCCGGCAAAACAAAACAGGAACTCCCATAAGCCGGACCGCTTCCGTTCCAACTTTTTGTTAAATAACTCGCGGAAATACAGGATGGCAGCCGCGCGGTCAAGCCGGCCGAATCCTACGAGATACGGAATACTTTCGAGGGCCGCGATGCGAGCGACCATGCTGGCGTCCCGGTTTTCTACAAGCAACTGAATGGCTTTCGTGTCTGTAGCAGTGTACGCGAGGGCGCGTGCAAATTCGCACATAATGAAATCCCCGCTGAGCGGCTCGAGAAATTTGGCCGGCAGCATGCCGAAACGGGTTAAGAG
The DNA here is from genome assembly GCA_036496425.1 of Terriglobia bacterium. Taxonomy (NCBI): domain Bacteria; kingdom Pseudomonadati; phylum Acidobacteriota; class Terriglobia; species Terriglobia bacterium. The sequence continues at coordinate 10,645 of DASXLG010000250.1, forward strand.
TCCGTGGGCACGGGGCTCGCGAAATTGTCCAAGGAGATAGATCGAATATAAGTGGGCCGTATAGTCCGCCAAAGGGTCGACTTGAGCCCACATTTCAGGAGCGTTTTCGAGAGTCAGCAGCGATTTCCGAAGAATCTCCAGCAACTCCGGCGCAATTTCCTTTTTCCTCTCCATAGCGGCTTCAACGGCTTCTCTTTCAAATCTGCCGGTCGCCCGATGGATGCGGTCCAATATTTCGCTGATCTCCACGTTCAGTCACCCTGCAGTTTCGGCCACATCGACGTATACAAACTTAACCTCAATATATCGAAAATGACGGAACGTCAAGCGCCGCGCGCAACGGACGCCGGCAATGTCTTTATTCGCCGTTCGAACTCCTGGCGGGGCAAGGTCCAGGCACTCGCGGACGAACTTTCGGATTGGACCGCCTCGCGCGGAGCTGGTTTCTTCATTCCTCCCGAGCCCGCCATGTTCCCGGCACTGGCCACGGTCAGTTCGTGGGCGAGCACTCAGCGATACGAACCTGCCGCCGTGAGCACGTTTTTGCAGGTCGCCGATTACTATCTTGTGGCACAGGCTCTAGGCGGCGGCCAGACAGTTGTCACCCATGAAGTGCCTTCCGCCTCGGTGCGTAAGATCAAGATTCCGGATGCCTGCATCGGGCTCGGCATTAAGTTCATGACACCGTACGAAATGCTGCGCCGGGAACGGGCGCGCTTCATACTGGGGGACGCATGAGCCGTCAGACCAACGAACGGGCCTTCGAACTGCATGCGGAGGAAGTCCTGATCCAACAAAGCGGCTGGCGATCTGGTACCAACGCCGAGTGGGATGTCCGGCGCGCTCTCTTTCCTGCGAGAGTGTACTCATTTCTCGAAGCCACTCAGCCCAAGCTATGGTCGGAAATGCGCACCCTCCATGGGGCGGGGCTGGAAAACCTGATCATTGGCGCACTAATCAAAGAACTCGACCTCAAAGGCGCGCTGCACATCCTGCGTCACGGGTTCAAGTTTTATGGCAAGACATTCCGGCTCGCGTACTTCAAGCCTGCGCACGGTCTCAACGATGAAGTATTGGCGCTTTACGGCCAGAATCAGCTCACGATGACTCGCCAGGTGCTCTGTCATCCGGACACGCATGACACCGTGGATCTTCTATTCGCAGTCAACGGCCTGCCCGTCGCGACCTGCGAACTTAAAAATCCCGGCACCGGTCAGAACTGGCGCCACGCCGTGCGTCAATATCAGAAGGATCGCGATCCTCGGGCGCCACTGTTCGCCTTTAAGACTCGCGCGCTGGTCCACTTTGCCGCCGATCCGGATGAAGTGCATATGGCGACTCGACTGCGCGGCGAGACGACTCATTTCCTACCTTTCAATCGCGGCAGCCACCCGGGAGAGGTCCAGTGCGGGGCGGGCAACCCTCAGCACTCCTCCGGCTACCGTACCGGTTACTTCTGGGAAGACGTACTGCAACGCGACAGCTTCCTCGACATCCTTGGGCACTTCATGTTCGTGGAGAAGAAAGAGGAAAAGGTCGCAGATGGCAAGGGCGGCCAGCGATTTGTCACGAAAGAGACCATGATCTTTCCCCGCTATCACCAGCTCGACGCAGTGCGAAAAATTGTTGCTGTGGCTCGTGGCGAGGGGGCGAGCCGGAACTATCTCATCCAGCATTCGGCCGGAAGCGGCAAAACCAACAGCATCTCCTGGCTTTCACATCGACTGTCGAGTCTGCATGACGGCCATGATTCCAAAGTGTTTGATTGCGTGGTTGTGATCACCGATCGCCGTGTGCTCGATCAACAAGATGCGATCTACCAGATCGAACATGCCCAAGGCGTGGTCAAAGCCATCGATCAGGACAGCAAGCAACTCGCGGCAGCGCTGATCGACGGCACAAAAATCGTGATCACGACCTTGCAGAAGTTTCCGTTTGTGTTGCGCGGACTGCTGCACGCGGCGGGCGCGGAGACGCAAGAGAAGGCCACAGCAGAGGAGAAAGCACAGGCTAAGGTCTGGGAGATCGAGATCGCGAAGCGCCGCTACGCCGTGATCGTTGACGAGGCACACTCCAGTCAGACCGGCGAGACAGCGCGTGAGCTAAAAGCGATTCTCGGCGCCGGCGTCCCAGATGATTCAGAGGGCGAATCCGAAGGCGAGTCCGATTGGGAAGACAGGCTCAACCAAATCATGGCCTCGCGCGGCGGGCAATCGAACCTGAGTTTCTTCGCCTTCACCCCTACGCCAAAGGGCAAGACGCTCGAACTATTCGGGCAACCGGGAGCCGGAGGAAAGCCCGAAGCCTTCCACATCTATAGCATGCGGCAGGCGATCGAGGAGGGGTTTATCCTCGATGTGCTGACCAATTACACGACATACACCACGTATTACAACCTATTGAAGGCGGCCGAAGACGACCCCAACCTGCCGAAAAAGAAAGCGGCGTTGGCGCTCGCGAAGTTCATGACGTTGCACCCGCACAACATCGAACAGAAGACGGAGGTGATCGTCGAGCACTTCCGGCGTAGCGTGAAGCACCGGCTGTGCGGGCGCGGAAAGGCCATGGTGGTGACCGCGTCACGGCTGCACGCCGTCCGATACAAGCTCGCGTTCGAGCGCTACCTGACGGAAAACCTTTATACGGGCATCCGTGTTCTGGTTGCCTTCAGCGGTACCGTGCGCGATCCGGAAACAGCGCGCGATTACACGGAACCGGGCATGAACACCGACATCCTGACGGGCCGGTCCGTGAGTGAGAAGGAATTGCCGGCTCGCTTTGAATCCGACTACCAGCTGCTGCTGGTCGCCAACAAGTATCAGACGGGATTCGATCAGCCACTGCTGTGCGCCATGTACGTCGACAAACGGCTTGATGGCGTTCAGGCAGTGCAGACGCTCTCGCGGCTGAATCGCATGATCCCGGGCAAAGACGCTCCCTTCGTGCTCGACTTCGTCAACGATGCCGAGAACATCTTTCGGGCCTTCAAACCGTATTACGATAAAACCGAATTGGCCGAGACGACAGATCCGTCCATGCTCGACAGTTTGAAGCATGAACTCGACGAGGCGCAGGTCTATCACTGGAGCGAGGTTGAGGCGTTCGCCCAGGTGTTCTACAAGCCTATAGAGCGGCAGGGTACGTCAGATCACGCTCACATGCAGCGCCCATCTGCAACCCGGAGTAGACCGTTTTAAGTCGATACTCGAGGATGCGAAGCGTGGCGAGTTTCGTGAGAAGCTCGCGGGCTACGTCAGGGTGTATGCCTTTCTAAGCCAGATCGTCCCGTATGCAGATCCTGATCTCGAGATGCTTTACAGCTACGGGCGATTCCTGTTGCCACACCTCCCTCTTGATCGCGATACGACGATCTTCAAGGTCGGCGACGACGTGGCGTTGCAATACTACCGGTTGGAGCGAGTCTTTTCCGGCGCAATCGCCCTCAAGGAGGGCGAGATACAACCCATTAAGAGTCCAAGCGAGGTAGGTACCGGTAAGGTAAAAGACCAGAAGGCGCCGCTGTCTGAAATCATTCAGGTGCTTAATGAGCGCTTCGGCACCCAGTTTACCGAGGAGGATAGGCTTTTCTTCCAGCAGATCAAAGAGAAGGCTTGCAAAAGCGAACAGGTCATTCAAACAGCGATGGCCAATCCGCTCGACAAATTCGAACTGGGTATCCGCAAACTGATCGAGAGCCTGATGATCGAGCGTATGGACGAGAACGACAAGATCGTTACGCGGTACATGTCGGACCAAACTTTCCAGGGGACCGCATTTCCCATCCTTGCCAGGGAGATTTTTGATGCTGTACGAGAAAAGGCAGCAGTCCGGGATGCAATCCGCGAAACTCACTCGACTGAAATTGATCCGACTGGTGTCTAGGAGGCCGATCAGATGATCTGGTCTCCGCCAAAAAATTCGCCTGGTGGACCGGACGGAGAGGTTTACTCTTGGGAGGATAGCATGGCAAATGCGGTTAAGCACTTGATACAGCAAGGGTCGTTGGGGTCCTGTCGGTCCTCAGCACGGCGGGTATCGCCATCTACCGGTTCTTCACCGGCGCCGGCACAAATGTGAACCGGTTCCAGCTCCTGGTGAAAGATGAATAAGGAGGCGGCCGAACATATGAAGAACGAGATCGATCAACGGAAGGCAAATCAATGAGCCGATCGGATCTTGCGCGAGCTGGAGGCGCTGTACCAAAAGAACCACGACAGGGTCGTGGACCTCGTATATCGGACAACGGGCCAACGCCTATAACGTGGCGCGCGCGTCCTGGCTGGCATACCGGGGCGCGATCGTGACGAACACTGCGCCGGATGCGTATCTCCAGCAGCTCAATTAATGCGCTGCTAGTTCTTTAAGTAGTTTCGCCAGCCGCCGAAGCGTGTGATTTCCTGCGCAGAGGCCAATCCTGCCTGCTCGCAGATGAAGCCCTTGAGGACGCTGCCGTCTTCAAGCGTGATGCTGCCGATTCCCAGCGGCGCGGGAATTGCGGCGACGAAACTGCCAAATGTGTTTTCAGGAATGGCCCAGACTTCGACTTCGATGCCGGAGCCCGAAAATTCGGGGTCGCGGACGAGGCCGGGTTTCGGTGGAGTGGTTTCCAGAGCGTATAGCCGGTATTCGGGAGAGGTGCGGCACGTTCGAATCAAACGTGCTCCTCGATCGGTGAGCTGGTAATTCAAAGGTTGGCCCGTCAGGTGGGCGCCCGCCACAGCGACAGGAACGCATCCGGGCGCTGTATCCGCTTTCGCGATTTCCCCGAGATACCGGCCGGAAAGTTGCAGTAACGCTCCATCCGTAAATGCCGGGCCGATGAAGGATACCCCGAAGGGCAACCCATCGCGCCGGAAGCCCGCCGGAACGGCGATCGCCGCGAGATCCATCAGGTTAACGAAGTTCGTGTAAAAACCCAGGTTGGAATTTGACCGGACCGGATCGGCGAGCACCGCTTCCAACCGATAGATGGTTCCGGCTGTCGGAAGCAGCATGATGTCCATCTCGGACCATTGGGCGGCGGCGCGCTGCTTGAGCGCTTCGAGCTGGTAGGCGCTCTTGTAGGCATCAGCCGCGGAGTACTTCATTCCACCGAGGATGATGTTTTTCACGATCTCGTTTACGCCCTCGGAATGCATCTGCAAAAACTCGCCGACGGCCGCGAAGCGCTCTGCGACCCATGGCCCGGCGTACAACAATTCGGCAGCCTCGCGGAACACCGAGTAGTCGATCGTGACAGCGGTACCTCCCATGCTCTCGAGTTTCTCGATCGCTTTCCGAAACAGCAAAGGCGTCTCGCTGTCACCGAAGAACTTCAACTGCGATTCTTCCGGAACTCCGAATCGGAAAGCTCCGGTCAACCATGGCGCGGCAGCCGCGCCGGGTGGGAACGCGCGCGAATATGGGTCGCCGGCATCGAAGCCCTTGGCGGCTTTCCATATGGTTTCCGCATCCGCGGCCGTTCGCGCGAATATCGAAACGCAGTCGAGCGAACGGCAGGCGGGCACGACACCACTGGCGCTCAGCAATCCACGGCTCGGTTTCAGTCCGATCAGGTTATTGAATGCGGCCGGAACGCGGCCGGACCCCGCCGTATCCGTGCCCAGAGAGAAAGCGCACAAGCCTTTAGCGACGGCGACCGCGGAGCCGGAACTCGATCCCCCCGAGATGTATCTGGAATCGTAGACGCTCGAGCATGCACCGTACGGCGACCGCACGCCCACGAGGCCGGTGGCAAACTGGTCCATGTTGGTCTTGCCGATCAGTATGGCTCCAGCATCGATCAGCCTCTGGACGACAAATGCAGAATGGTCCGGTTCATACGCGAATGACGGGCAGCCGGCAGTGGTGGCCATTCCGGCCACATCGAAGTTGTCTTTAACGGCGAACGGAACCCCGCCGAGCGGCAGTCGGACATCAATGGACGCCGCGCGCTGGACGGCATCTTTTTCGTTTACAAGCGATATCCAGACCGGTCGTTCACCCTCGGAGCGGATGCGGCTGTAGACTTCCTCGATGACACGAACAGGCGTGGTTTTCCCGGACCGGTAGCCTTCGCGCAAGTTCTCGATCGTCGTCATGGGTCACCCGTGAAGCCGGAGCGTCGCCAGATTCTGCCCGGCCATTACCATTCCACCGCGCGCGCAGTGGACGCCTTCGACCACGCCGTTGGCGGGAGCGACGACCACGAACTCCATCTTCATCGCTTCCAGCACGAACACTCTTTCACCTGCGCCGACCCGCTGTCCTGGCTCCACTGCAACCTGCCACACGCTTGCCGTCATCGGCGAACGCACGGCTTCACATCCATCCGGAATATCCGCTGTAACCGGCGGCACGTCATCGTTCGATCGATCGACAAATTCCGGCTGTCCCGCCATTGCCCAGCGCTCTCGTTCCGCCAGAAATGCTGCCTGCTGGCGCGCTTTGAATCTGGCCGCGTCCGATGATGTCTTCTCGATGAATTGATGATACTTCTTCAGATTGAAGTCCGTGTGCTCGATCTTCAACGAATATTTGCCGTGAGGAAACGCGTCACGAATTTCGAGCAACTCCTGCGCAGACACAGGGAAGAAACGGATCTGATCGAAGAACCGCAGCAGCCACGGCGTTCCGGGAGTGAACTCGGCTGTACTTCGATGCGTATTCCACATCTGAACGGTGCGGCCCACAAACTGATAGCCGCCGGGTCCTTCCATTCCATAAACACACAGATAGGCTCCGCCGATGCCGACGGAATTCTCGGCGGTCCAGGTCCGCGCGGGATTGTATTTCGTCGTCACCAGGCGATGCCGCGGATCGAGCGGAGTAGCAACCGGCGCGCCGAGATAAACGTCTCCCAGGCCGAGGACAAGATAGTTCGCGTTGTACACGATATGACTTACGTCTTCGATCGTATCGAGTCCGTTGATGCGCCGGATGAATTCGATATTGCTCGGACACCATGGCGCGTCGGGACGGACAGACTGCATGTATTTGTGGATTGCGAGTTGGGTTGCCGGATCGTCCCATGACAGCGGCAGATGCACGGTCCGCGTGGGCAGCGTTACATTATCGAGATCGGGCAGGGCTCCTTCACATGCTTCAAGACATGCGATCAATTCCTCACGGCGGAGAATGGCGCTGTCGTAATGAACCTGCAACGACCGGATACCGGGCGTGATGTCGATGATGCCGCGAAGATATTGCTGCCGCAGAATGCGCTCGAGTTGATGGATGCGAAAACGGAGATTCAAATCGAGAACATTAGGACCGGCCTCGATGAGCAGGTAACGATCGCCGGATGCGCGGTAGACGGTGCCGCGATTCTGATGCAGGACGCACGGTTCGGTTTCAGAAATGCGGTAGAAGCGGACCGTGTCCCCCGGCCGCAGCTGGCCTAATTTCCAGAGTTCGTCTTCGACAATGACAACCGGGCATACGAAGCCGCCGAGACTTGGACCGTCCGGGCCGAGCAGGACCGGCATATCGCCTGTAAAATCCATCGCGCCGATCGCATAGGCGTTGTCATGAATGTTTGAAGGATGGAGTCCCGCTTCACCGCCATCTCTGCGCGCCCATTTGGGTCGTGGGCCGATCAGCCGCACTCCCGTCCGGTCCGAGTTGTGATGGACTTTCCAGGAGGTGCGGAAAATCGTTTCGATGTCTTCTTCCGTGAAGAAGTCAGGCGCGCCGTGCGGCCCATACATTACACCGATTTCCCATTCGTGACCGTAACGGGGAATGGGGAATAGAGGGGGGGCGCACACCTGATTTCCTGAACTGCGGAATTCAGGTGTGCGCCCCCCCTCTGTTCCCCATCGAATCATGTCTCCGGTTCGGAGTGTCCGGCCCGCGTGGCCGCCGAACTTGCCAAGAATAAAGGTGGACCAGCTTCCGAGATAGACCGGAACATCAATGCCGCCTCGAACGGCGATATAGGTACGCGAGCCCTCCGCTGCGGCGTTGAGACGCAAGATTGCCCCCGCATTTACGTCGACGGCTTGCCATAACGGAATCGCTTTCCCATCGAGCCGCGCGCTCATGTCCGCACCTGTAATTGCGATCACCGCATCCGAGTGGAAACGGATCGCCGGTCCGGTCATCGTGCACTCGAGCGCCGCCGCCGATTCCGGATTTCCGACGAGGCTGTTCGCGACCCGGAACGCCAGCGAATCCATCGGTCCCGAGGGCGGCACGCCGACGTGCCAGTACCCGAGACGGCCGGGAAAATCCTGCACGGTTGTCTGCATCCCGGGCTCGACGATTTCCATCGCGCGAGGTTGATAGGTCACTCGGCTCAGAAAGCTTGTGGGATAGCCGCCGATAGAGAACTCGGGGTCGGCAATGACGGTGCGAAGGTAGTCGAGATTCGTTTCTATCCCGTCGAATCGCGTGACGGACAGGGCGCCCATCAGTTGCTTCACAGCCTCATCGCGGGTTCCGGCGTGAACGATAATCTTCGCCAGCATGGGATCGTAGAAGGGAGTGACTTCGGTTCCATTCTCAACCCAGGTTTCGCACCGTGCGTCTGCCGGCAACAGCACATTCATCAAAGTGCCCGTGCTCGGGCGGAACGCGTGCGCCGGATCTTCCGCATAGATACGTACCTGGATGGATGCGCCATGCGATGCAGGCCGGATCTCCTGGAGTGAACGAAGCTCTCTGCACCCGAGGCGGACCATCCACTCGACCAGATCCACGCCCGTAACCTCTTCCGTAACGGCATGCTCTACCTGCAGGCGGGTGTTCACTTCCAGGAACGAAAACTCTTCGCGATCGGAATCGTACAGAAATTCCACCGTGCCCGCCGAGCGATACTGCAAAGCCGCAGTCAGCCGTTCCGCCATCCCCCAAAGCCGGCGGCGGATTTCATCGCGCAGATGGGCTGCGGGCGTTTCCTCGACCACCTTCTGGTTACGGCGTTGCGCCGAGCAATCGCGTTCTCCGAGCGCAATGACATTCCCGTTTCCATCGCCGAAAATCTGTACTTCAATATGCCGGGCTCTCTCGACGTAGCGTTCCAGGTAGACTCCGGCCTGGCCGAAGTTCGCGGCTCCGAGACGTGAAACGGACGCGAAGTGTTCATTCAATTCGCCCGGCGTCCGGCAAATCTTCATGCCGATGCCGCCGCCTCCGGCCGTGCTTTTGAGAATGATGGGATAGCCGCAGCGTTCCGCTTCCTGCAGCGCATGATGGAGATCCTGTAGAAGTCCTGTGCCGGGCAGCAGCGGAACGCCTTCGCGAAGGGCAATCTCGCGGGCTCTGTGCTTCAAGCCCAGGGCGCGCATTTGTTCTCCAGTCGGGCCGAGGAAGACGATGCCGGCTTCCTCGCAGGCTTCGGCGAAACCGGCGCTCTCGCTCAGGAAACCATAACCCGGATGGATGGCTTCGGCTCCTGTCCTGCGGGCAGCTTCGATAATGGCGGCCTGGTTCAGGTAACTTTCAGCCGCGGGTGCTGGTCCCAGCAGCACAGCGGTATCGGATTGCGCAACATGCCGGGAGTGCCGGTCGGCCTCGGAATAGACGGCCACCGGCGACACGCCAAGCTTCCGGAGAGTGCGGATGATCCGGCATGCGATAACACCTCGATTCGCAATCAAAACCTTGCCGAACATAGCCATTACTTTACTGGCTGCGCCCTATCGGGCTTGCATTCGCTTGCGCTCATGCTGCTGGATCCCAGATCAGCACGCGAATCGGCGTCGGATTGTACGCATTGCAGGGATTGTTCAGTTGCGGGCAATTGCTGATCACAGCGAGGACATCCATTTCGGCACGCAGTTCGACATATTTGCCGGGACCGGAGACGCCGTCTTGAAACGTGAGCCCGCCATCGGGCGCGACGGGGACGTTCATGAAGAAATTGATGTTGTGCGCGATATCGCGTTTTTCGAGGCCGCGGCCCCATCCAATGACGGCTTTGACAAAGCTCTGGCGGCAGGCGTGCATATAGCGCTTATCGATCGCGTACCGGACCATGTTGCTCTCGGCCGCGCATGCTCCGCCCAGTGTGTCGTGGCGTCCGCATGTATCGGCGACGATCGTCAGCAGAACGTTGCCCCGTGATGACATCAGGCTCGTTGCGGTCGAGAGGTAGATGTTTGCCTGTTCGCGAATCGTATCCTGTGCGGAGTAGCGGTCTTCGTAATCGTGCGCATTGTAGAACAACGTGTCGGCGGCCTGGTTGCCTTCGACATCGACGATCCGGAAATATTGTCCCTTCAAGATCTCATATATCCACGGTTCTCCTGCCGGGACGACGGCGTCATATCGGGCTTTCGCGGGATCGAGCAGACTCTCTTTCATAAAACCTACATGAAATAGCGTTCCGTCAGCACAAAACCGCGTTCGTTTTCGGGACGTGAAGTGCGGCAGGGATCGTCGAGCGCGGGCGCGGGAACGTTTCGGATCTGAACAGTCACGGGTTTCGGATCGTAAACAGGATTTGGATCGAGTGGGTGCTGGCAGGTGTTGAGAAGGACCAGCACATTCATCTCGGCCCTCAGCTCGACATAAGCGCCGGCCTTGGCGTTGCCCTCCACGAAGCGCATGCCGCCGCTGTCATCGACGATGACTTTGCTGAAAAAATTTACAGGCGCCGCCATGTCCCGCTCTGAGAGACCGTATTTTGCAAGCTCTATAAGGAACCCTTCAAGCGCATTTTTGTGGCAGTCGTTCCGCTGTTCCTGATAACGCCCAACGCCGTACTTCTTTTCAACCAGGCGGGCATTCGAGCAGCCGCTCAGCGGGTCATGCCAGCCGGAGGTATCCGCGACGATCGAGCAGAGAATGCGGCCCATATCGGAATACAGCACATATCCCCGGGTAAGCCGGGAGATGTGCTGGGCTTTGAGCGTATCGGGCATGTTGTAGCGCTCGGCCGGATTTTCCCAGTTGTAGAAGATGGCGCCGGCATTTGCGCCGCCGGCCGTATCCGTGATGCGTAGAGCCGTGCCCCGCTTCAGAACATGCGACCACGTGGCGCCAGGGTGCACAATTTCCTCAAACAATCTCTTTCTTCTCCCCCTTCCGGTGAAGTTCTTCGGCAAGGATGATTGCGTCTGCCAGGTCGCGCATCGGCCGCCGCAGACGGCGGCTTTCGCTGCGCAGATCGAGATAGGCCTGTTCCTCGGTGACGCCGTGACGATGCTGCAGGATGCCCTTCGCGCGCTCAATGACTTTTCGCGCTTCGAGCGTCCGCTTCATTTCGAGAGTTTCGGAAATCAGCCGGGCGTTTTCGAATGCGAGCGCGGCCTGTCCCGCAACCGCCTGTGCAAAGCCGATTTCTTCCGGCGTGAATGTGCGGCGCTCGCTCGCATAGATGTTCAGCGTGCCGATGACTTTTGAGCCTGCCAGCAAAGGCACCGACAGAAGGGAAGTCAGTCCGGACCGCCGCGCCAGTTCCGGATATTTGTATGATTTTTCAGCGGAGACGTCGGGGACGGTCACGAGCTGACGCTCGCGCACCACACGCCCGATCAATGAATCGCCGATTTTGATGGGCCCTTTCTGGAGGTATTCCGGCGACGAGCAGCGTGCCGCCTTGATCGACAGCTCCTGCCTGTCCTCATCGACGATCATGATCGAACAGACCGGTGAATCGAAGGTCTCGGCAACCATTTCCGAGATCACCTGCAGGATGCGGTCGAGATAGCTCTCTGTCGAGATGGTGCGTCCGACGGCTGCAAGCAACTCCACCTTCTTCACAGCTGCCAGAGAGCGTTCCGACAGACGCGCCTTTGCGATTGCTCCGCCCATTTGCTCGGCGACGTAGGTCATCAACGCCACTTCTTCCGGTGTATGATCACGCGCTTCGCGATGGTGGACGTTAATCACGCCGATGACCTGGCCCGAGTCGATCAACGGCACGGACATGAAGGACTCATAGGAATCCTCGGGCAGTGAGTTGAAAGGTTTGAACCTCGGATCTTTCGCTGCCCTTGATGAGAGGGCGACAACGGATTGGTGCTTGGCAACCCAGCCGGTGACGCCTTCGCCGATCTTCATCCGGATGTTGCCGATCTCACCCTGGTGCGGCAATTGAGAAGCGCAGAGAACGATCTCAGCCTTGGATGAATCGAGGAGGTAGACAAGACATGCATCGCAGCTGGTGACACCGACCACGAGGTTGATCAGAGCATCGAGCATCTTCTGGAGCGACAAATCGGAACTGACAATGCCGCTGATGCGATGCAACAGGGCCAATTGCGACATGGCAGATTCCGAGGAATGGGTTTCAGTAACGTCCATCGACTTTTCCTCCCGAAAAGTGTTAACTGTTGCACGACATCTGCCAGTTGAAGGCCAGCGGCGTAAGTCCTGGCAAAGTAAGCGTCGAGTGGGATTCAGCCGGGAAGAACCGCTTCGACAAAGCCACCTTTTTGTAGCTCTTTGCCTTCGGTTCTGACATTTCTGTTGGTGTGTGTTCTTGCTTCGATGTCGCGAATCACGAATTGAATGTGATCCTCCTCCGCATCGAAGTCGACGTGCGCCACGGTGCGCTCATAAACAGCCGCGCCGCCCAGCGCGATCACGCGCGTGCCGAGCCATACCGCTTCACGCGTGTTGTGGGTGACGAAAACGATCGTCGTGGCGCTCTCGCGCCAGAGGTCTTTGATCAGCCGCTGCATTCCGCGCCGCGTTGCAGGATCGAGCGCGCTGAAGGCTTCGTCCATCAGAAGGATCGGCGGTTGCATGATGAGAGCCTGGGCAATCGCGACGCGCTGCTGCATGCCGCCGGACAGCTCGTGAGGGTACTTCCGTGCGTCGGATTCGTTCAAACCCATCTGCTTCAGGAACCGCAGCGCCTCGCTTCTGTGTTCCCGCAGCCGTTGGCGGCGGCCGGGATGCAGCATTGCGAATGCGCCGAATTCCGCGACGTCGGGCCCGAAGGTCACGTTGTCGAGTACAGTTTTGTCGGAAAAGAGGGAATACTTCTGCGGAACGTATCCGCACAGGCGGTCCGGCTGCGACCGTTCCTTGCCATTGACCAGGACGCGCCCGCGGTTCGGTTTCTGTTCACCGAGGATCAGCCGCAACAGAGTCGATTTACCGCAGCCGGTCTGCCCGACGATCGAAATGAACTCGCCGCTCTCGATTTCCAGATTGACGCCGGCAAGAACCCGGCGCGTGGCCGGGCCATCCGGGTACTCCACATCCACGTTGTCGATTCGAATGATGGGTTCCGCCATCTCTTACTCCTGAAACCACGGATGCAATTTGCGATTGAACATATGCATTCCCATATCGACGAGAAAGAGCAGCAACGCCACCCACAACACATACGGAATGATCGTATCCATTCCCATGTGACGGCGGAGCAGCGCGATTCGATACGCCAGCCCATCGGTCGAAGCGATCATTTCTCCGGCGAACAGAAACAACATCACCGCTTTGAGGTTCAGCCGGATGCTGTTCAGGACGCGCGGCAGGATCTGCTTGAAAACGATCCGGTACGTCACCGCGAAATCGGCGGCGCCCAGTGTGAAGGCCTTCACGATCTGTTCACGAGGCACGCTCTTGCTGAGATTGAAGGTATCCAGAATGATCGTAGGGGTCACGCCGATGACGATAAGCATGATTTTGGACAGCTCATCGATACCGAAAGCGATGAACAGAATCGGCAGCAGCGAGAGAGCGACAATTTTGTCGAAGAACTGGATGAAGCGCAGAAAGAATGCGCCGATGTAGGGAAACATCGCCATATGGAGGCCGAGCAGCACCGCCGGAAACAGCAGCACGATGCTGAAGAGGAAGCGGCGCCCGGTGGCAACCGTGTCTTTCCAGAGCATGCTGCCGCGGATGCGCGCCAGAAGCGGCGCCGGCGCGGCAGCGTCGTCCGCATTGTCCTCTTCGGCCGGTTTAAGAGTGGCGTCTTCAAAAGCCTGGACTATCTGGGTGGCCGTCGGCATGACGCGATCGTCCGGATTGTCCCGATGCCGCTGTTGCGATACATAAAAGTAGGACGTGATGCCGGCGACAAACAGAAACCACGACAACAGCCAGGCCGTCGTGCGATGGGGAGCAGCGTGAAGGCGAAGAAAGCTCATAGCTTCCCCTGCGCCGCAAGCTGCATATACGTGGTGTTGAAACGCAGCCGGACTTTAGCCGGATTGCCGAGGACGGCGCCATCCACGAACTGAATGCCGATGTCGTCGGCCGATTTCGATTTTTCACCCAGCAATCTGTGAGAGAAACAGAACTGCCGGACGAGGTCCATGGTCTTCCTGATATCCGGTGAAGCGGTCATCTGGGCGGCCGACTGAGCGGTGTAATACATGTGCGTCGTGCTCAGTTGTTCTTTATAGGAGGCCAGGGTGTCTTTCGAGGCTTCGGCAATGCCGCCAAGCACCTTGTCTCCGGCCGGTCCCGCTTGCTGCATGTCGGCCATCAGCTCATACCAGGCGCCTGCAACGGCCTTGGCGAACTTCTGTCCTGACCCGTCAGGACGGTTCAACACTTCGGTGCGCACCACGAGCAGATCCATGATCTCGCCGGGAATCTGCGAGGAATTGAAGACCATTTTCACGTCTTTGGCCTTCATAATCTGCGAGACAAGAGGTTTCCAGGTCACCACCACGGGTTTGCTGGAATCGGCCAGAAATGCGTACGCAATGTCGGAGTCCGAAGTATTGATGTACTTGACCTGCTTGATCTGCGCATTGAGGCCGTTCAGCGTCATCGCCCGTTCGAAGAGGTATTGGGAAACCGTCTTTTCGACCAGCATGACAGGCTTTCCGGGAATCTGCGCGAGCGTCAGATTCTGGCGCGCAATGACAGCGTCATTGCCGTTCGAATAATCGCCGAGAATGACGCTGGTGGTGTCGACGCCGGCAGCCGCAGGCATATCGAGCGCTTCCATGTTGGTCATGGCGCAGGCGTCGATGTTCTTCGCCACGAACGCATCGAGCGAGGGCGCGTAGTCGAAGCGTTGGACTTTGATGTCGATGCCATATTTGTCGGCCCACTTTTTCAGGATTCCCGATTTCGCCATGTAGTAATAGGGATCCCAGCCGACGTAAACG
The DNA here is from genome assembly GCA_036496425.1 of Terriglobia bacterium. NCBI lineage: Bacteria > Pseudomonadati > Acidobacteriota > Terriglobia > Terriglobia bacterium. Next base: position 25,650 of record DASXLG010000250.1, read on the forward strand.
GACCAGCCGACAGTGAATGATGGCTTTTGTTGAGCGACCAGCGTGCGTTGCGCTATGAATGCGATCGCAAGACAGAAAAGGATGGAGCAGAAAAGTTTTCTGAAATTGGAAATAAAAAATCGGCCAAACATCGATACCTCCCCGCGCGGACTGGGCGGAAGCGGCGACTTGGCCGATTGGAGCTCATCCTACCAGATGAAGGGAATGCACCACAAGAAGCCTATTGCATCATTGCATCATCGGAAATTTCGCAGTTCTAAATTTGAAATGCAGAAACCTCTGATGATGCAATGGTGCAATAGACTTCTTGTGCTTCCTTTCCCTTGTTCTTTACGGGATCCGGTAGAAAGGATTGGGCACCAGGAACGTCCGCTCGGAGTAGCCGCCGGCAAGATCGCTGGGCTGATCACCGACGTTGGCAATGATTGTAAATCCTTGTGCTGCAATTTTTGCCCGCTCCGGCGCTTTAAAGTCTGCTGCCGATGGCGTGGACGTGCCTGCCGGCCGCATGAGCAACGCGGCCCAGTTGTCATATCCAGCCTTCCTGAGGTTTGTTTCCGTCGCGGCCCGCACGACTTCAGTGCGGCCCGTCAGAAAGAAAACCGACACGCCCTTTGCCTTCGCGGCCTTATATAGCGCCAGCGTCGGGCCGATGGCCGCGCTTTCCGCGCGCATCTGCCAGGTTCTCTGGCCGCAAGGGCCTGCCGGCAGATCGCATGGCCCGTTGACGATTCTTCCGTAGTCGTTTGCCTGGATTTGAGGCCAGTTCGAAAGCGAGGTCTCATCGATGTCGAGGACGAGCGCCGGCTTATTCACCATCGTCGCGCGGCGTTCCACATATTGCTGAACTTTCGCCAGCGTCGTGGCGACTTCGTGATCATACTGGCCGGACTGTTTGTACCGGGTGAGTTGTTGCTTGAAATCGCCGAGGTTGGCGGGTGAAGTCAGGGGCGCCGGTCTGGCGGCCGATTGCTCGAACCAGACCGGCAGGGAAAGGGACAGAACCAGGAGAAGACTGGGCTTGAGCCGGTTCATTGATTTGGACGCCCTCCTTGTAATCTGGAATTGGCGCCGTACCCGAGCTGGAAAGGGGAAGGCCGGCACAGCCTTCTGCGGCGGTTCGAATCCGTCCGGCGCCTTCTTCCGGAGTTCCCCCTACTTCTTTGTCAGTTTGAAATCGCCTTTGGACGCTCCGTGATTCCAGGAGCCAGACATCGTCCCGCCCGTCATCTTGCCGTCGATCACATAGTGAACGGAGCCGCCACGCCCGCTGGCGTCCGCTTCGAGATGGATCGTGCCGGCCGCCGGATCGTAAGATCCTTTCGAAATCATAACGTCGGGGCGGGTGTAATTAATGGAGTGCACCGTTCCGGTCACGTTCTTCCCGTTCAACTTCAAGTCCACGTTAACCGTGTTTCTGTCGTTCGCATTCGGACCCCAGTCGCCGCTCCAGGTGCCGCTTATGGGATCGGAGCCACGCTGAAGAGCCACTAAAGGGACTGCGATCGCAAGACATACCAACAAACAAGCCAGCCTGAGAATGTTTGATCTCATTGATCCTCCGTAAAAGTTTCCGATGTCATTTCTTAAGGCCTCGCTGCTCGAGCATTGCCGTGATCTCGGGATCGCGGCCGCGGAACTCGCGAAACATTTGAGCATAATCTGCGGTGTTGCCACGCGAAAGGATTAAATCGCGGAATCGCTGGCCGTTCTCCCGGGTCAGCCCTCCGTGTTCTTTGAACCACTGGAAGGCGTCGTCGTCGAGCATTTCGGTCCAGAGATAGGCGTAATAACCGGAGGCGTAGCCGTTAGCCCAGATGTGTAAGAAGTAACTGGACCGATAGCGCGGCGGGACCTGCGGCAGGTCGAGATGGGTTTTCTTCAGAGCTTCGACTTCGAATTTGTCGGAGTCGGTGACGTTGGCAGTGGCCGGCAGCATATGCCACTGCATGTCGAGGGCGGCTGCGGCCACAATTTCGGTCAGTGCATAGCCCTGATTGAATTTCTCGGCTTTCTTGATCTTCTCCACAAGGTCGGCCGGCATGGGTTTGGCGGTTTGATAGTGCAGGGCATAATGCGCGAACACTGTTGGATCGAGCGCCCAATGCTCGTTGAACTGTGAAGGAAACTCGACATAGTCTCGGGCAACCGAGGTGCCCGAGAGGCTTGGATACTTCTGCTTCGCAAACATTCCGTGAAGAGCATGTCCGAACTCATGGAACATCGTCGTCACGTCATCGAAGCTGATCAGCGCCGGCTGTCCCGGCGCGGGTTTCGTAAAGTTTGCGACGTTATAGATGACCGGCTGGGTATTCAGCAGTTTCGATTGGCCGACGAGTGTGTCCATCCAGGCTCCGCCGTTTTTATTATTGCGTTTGAAGTAATCGCAATACCACAGAGCGAGGTGAGAGCCATCCGCGTCGAAAACTTCGAAAACACGGACGTCAGGCTGGTATATCGGCAGGTCGTGGCGTTCCTTGAACGTTAATCCGTAGAGTTCGTGTGCGGCGTAGAAGACACCGTCTTGCAACACTCTGTCCAGTTCGAAATAGGGTTTGATGTCACTTTGCTGGACGTCATACTTCGCTTTCCGCAATTGTTCGGCGTAAAAATTCCAGTCCCACGGTTCGAGGGTGAAGCCGCCCTTCTGCTTATCGATCAGCGCCTGAATGTCCGCGGCTTCTTCACGCGCCTTGGCGGTGGAGGCCGGGGTCAGATCGTCGATGAACTTTTCGACCCGCTTCGGTGTTTTGGCCATCTGGTCCTGCAGCCGCCATGCGGCAAAACTCGGCTGCCCGAGCAGGGCCGCTTTATCGGCGCGGATCTTCGCGAGTCTGGTGATGGTTGCACGGGTGTCATTCGCGTCGCCATGCTCGGCACGGTTCCACGATGCCTTGAAGAGCTTTTCGCGCATGGCGCGGTTCGTGAGAGATTGCAGGAGCGGCTGTTGCGTGGTGTTCTGCAGCGTGATGACCCAGCCGCCATCGATTTTGCGGGACTTCGCTTCCTCGGCCTCGGAGCCCAGATCGTCCGGCGAGAGGCCCTGCAATTCAGACTTGTCGCGCACCACGAGCGCGCCGTCTTTCGCGGCGGCGAGCAACTGATTCGTGAATTTGGCGCTGAGCGCGGCATCCTCTTCGTTGATTTTCTTGAGTTTTGTCTTGTCCGCCTCGGACAGTTTGGCTCCCGCTATCACGAACTGTTGATGGTCATATTCGAGCAGGCGATTACTCTCGGGATCGAGCTTCAGGTTCTTGCGGTCGTTATAAAGCTTTTCGATGCGCGCGAACAGCTTCGAGTCCATATTGATGGCATCCTGATGGGCGGCGAGCTTCGGCGCCACCTCTTCCTGGAGCTTCTGCAGTTCGTCATCCGTATTGGCGCTGGAGACCGCGTTGAAGATCATCGACACCCGTGTCAGGGTCTGGCCGGTTTTTTCGAGCGCCGCAATCGTGTTGTCGAACGACGGCGGAGCGGAATTGTTCGCGATTTTGTCGACCTCTTCCCGCTGCTCTTTCATGCCGGCGTCGAATGCAGGTGCGAAGTCACCGTCCTTTATCTGGTCAAACAGCGGCGCCTGAAAAGGCAGCGTGCTGGGAAGCAGCAGCGGATTGACGCGCTGCGGAGCGGTCCTCGACGCGGGTACAAACAGAAGAAGGCTCAGGAAGCTGATTGTAAGTAGTCGTCGCATTCAAACAGGTTAAACCAGGAGCGGAACTCATGTCACTGGGATCAACAGGGTGAGCGACCCCCTGCCCGGCTTGCGTCGGGCTGTCCCCCTTTATAAGGGGGACAGTGCGACGCGAAGCATGGCAGGGGGCCGCTCATACGCCATGTCGAAAATTATTTGGTTCCCGTTTTCGTCTGTGCGGCGCCGATCTCGATTTCCTCTGCGGAAAGCATCTTCATCTTTTCTTCCATGTGGGCGTCGATGGAGACACGGCTTCCGACTTTCAGATCCGCCATCGTCGCCGCTTTCTTATTAATCAGAAATTTCGTGTCTTTTTCCAGCATGACGATCACGGTCTTGCCGGTCTTGTCTTTGATGGTCACGGTATCTTTGCCGACAGCCGTCACTGTGCCCAGCAACGGGTCGCCGTGGGCGGCTAATAGCGCGGCAAACAACAGGATCACTCCCAGGGACGAAATGAATCTTTTAAGCATAGCTGCTCCTTTTAATGATGGTGTTCGTGGACATTTTCCACCGCTGGGCTGTCGTCACCCTGCAAAAACTTTCGAATTTCTTGTTCTTTGGCCAGTTCCGAAGGGCTTTTCGGATCCATATTTTTCATCTGAGCGATTTCGTCGGTCGTCATTTGCGGCAGATGCCGGATGAAGTGCACAAGATCCCAGCTCTCCTGATCTCCTTCGTCGCCTGCATTTTCGCCGAAGGCGGGCATTCCTGTGAATCGAATACCGTTTTCAATGATGTAGTAAATCTGTCCGTCTGTCAGCTTTTGCGTCGACACCGTCATATCGGGCGGTTTTGGGTAAAGCCCGCGCCCGATCAATGTGTTACCCCGTCCATCGTTGCCATGACAGGATGCGCAATGGTCAGCAAAATGTGCCATCGCACGTGGCAGGACTTCGGGACCCGCTTGAACAGGATTCTTAAGGTCGACGGCTTTTCCGGGTATCGAAAGGAGGAACAGGCGATGGGCCACGAACGCTTCAGCCGGAGATGGTTCGCCGCGAGCGCTGAAGCCGTGAGAACGCGCGTAGTTGCCGACGCCCAGGGAGGCGGCAACTACGATAACCAGAAGAACCAGGATGACGATCCCAATGCGTTTCATGACACGGGTGCCGCCATTTTACCCATTCAGCCGGCGCACCTTCGCACGAAAAGTACTGGGCCTGCACGAAGTCACGCGGGCTGGGACTGTCCAATGTGCAACAACGCCTCGAGAGGCTTCGCCCGCGTGACCTACTGCCCGTCATTCGCCCAAGTTCCGGTCTTACTTCCGCAGCGTGCGTAATTGCTTGCTGAGTTCCTTCTGCAGATTCTTGAGATCCTGAATCCGGTGGGTAATCCGGTCGATGGCTGCCGGAATTCCTTTTGACGACGCGAGGTCTCCTGCTTCATTCAGTGAAAAGCCGAGATCCTGAACGTTCTTGATGAAGCGGATCCGGTCAACTGTATCCATGTCAAACTGCCGGTAACCCGACGCCTTCCGTTTCGGCTTCGGCAGGACGCCTTGCCGCTCATAAAATCGAATCGTTTCAACTCCGACACCGGACAGCTTTGCAATCTTCCCGATGTTCATCATTTTCTCGTTCGATGTGTTCGTCGTTTTCCTTTGCATTCTGTGCACCTCTTTAGTTTCAAGCAAACCTATGTGATTTAATCCTAATCGGGTCATCCATGACCTGATTGTCAGACGTATATGATTAGACAATTCTTGCCAAAAACAAGCCAAAAGAGGGAGAACTTGAAAAACAGCGCTGGATTGCGTCTTTTTTCAAGTCAGATCAACCCATGCCAAATCGAAAGGAACCGGTACTGAGCGAGGATGATATAGAAAAAACCTATAAGCAAACACTAAGGGTTCTGAGTATGACCAAAGGGACCATTACAGATGCCACGCGGCAATCGATGGCGGATGCAGTCCACGAATTCCACCGGATTTTACTGGGAAAAATCGAAGCCAAACGCTCTGCCTCCTCATGACCTGAACAAACAGAAAGCCGCTGGTCTGATCGGGGAAACGGGCATAGCTCGTGAGGCCAGCGGGATCAACGATACATCACGTGGACATAGGTGTCGAGCCCGACTTTATAGGCGAGGTGCCTGCCGATAAGGTCTTCGTTCAGAAGGACACCCGCAGACCCAGTTGCAGCGTGCGCGGGTCGGCGACTGCCGTGGTCTGCTTGAACGCCGGGAGGGGATTGGCAGGGTATGTTCCGGAACCGAAAGCGCCGTTCAATGCGACGCCATTAACGTGGTTGAGGAGATTGAACGCTTCAATCATCGCTTCGACCCGCACGCCCTCGGTTGCCTTGAAAGTGCGGCTCAGTCTCGAGTTCAGGTTGAAGAAATCGAAGCCCATTCCGGCGTTGCGCGGGATGAAGGCGCCGTTCAGCATCGGCCTCGCCGCTGTCCCCTGAATCGTGTTCGTGCCGGCAGTGATGTTGAACGGCAGCGCCGAGTAGTATTGGAGCATCGTGCCCAGTTGAAATCCATGGCTGATCCGCCGCCAGGCATTATGAGAATCGCCGGCCGGCGGCTGAAGTGTTCCGTCGAAGACCAACCGCTGCCGCTGGTCGTCGTCGGAACGGCCGTAGTCCTGCCAGATATTGAAGTTGTCGATCGGCGCGCTGAAGAAAAATTCTCCGGCGTTATCGAGTGCTTTCGAATAGGTATAGGAAATGCGGTAGTGACCCCAGCGCGACGGGCGCTGCACGAACGAAATGTGGAGACCGTCGTAGTGAGAATCCGCCAGTGATGAATACTGGCTGTTGTTGCCGTAGGCCGGGTTGGGCCTGCAGCCGTTATTGCTGCCGGACGCCACGCACGCCGGTACATTCTGATTCTCGGAGATGATCAGGTGCAGTCCGCGAACGTGCTGGTAGCCGGCGCTGATCGTATTATTCCGGCCGATCTGCCGTTCGATTTCCAGGCTGCCCTGCTCGGAATATGCATTCTGCATGTTCCGGTTCATCGTGGAGAAATTGAACAGTACGCCGGCTGGCAGCGTCAGGCTGCTGAGAATATTCGGAAAGACGGGCGCGCCTGCCTGTGCCGGCGAGAGGCTGATGCTGATCTGGCTCAGGTTCCCGGCATCTGCCGTGTTCCCGGCCGACAGCAGCGCATTTGCGAGAGCGCGCAACGGAACGCGGTCGAAGAACAGGCCATAGCTGCCGCGGATCACGGTGTTATGCCAGGCCGCCGGCATCCACGCGAAACCGGCGCGGGGTGAGACGTTATTCGTGTCCGTGATGATCGTCTTCAGATACTGCAGGTCATAGCGCAATCCCAGGTTCAGAGTCAGCCCGCGCGAAGCCTTCCACTCATCCTGGACATACAAGCCGATATTCGGGTTGGTCTGCGAGACGACGGAGTTGTTGAATGTCTGCGTGAAGCCGGAGTTATTGTAGGTTCCGTTCAGAAAATTCGCGAGCGACGAAAAGGAATAGCTGCCGCGAAACGAACGGGGGAACGTGATGGTGTCGTCGTTATACAGGAATTGCGTTCCGACGCGAATCGCGTGCGCACCGGCCTGGTACGACAGATTGTCGACAATTTCGTACTGCTTGTTCAGGCGGGCGGTGGGGGAACTGGACAACGTGCCGAATGAAGCCACTCCAGAGATGCTCACCGCCGGACCGATCGGGTCCGAGGGCGGCGCCTTCAGGTTGCTGTGCGTGAACTGGGCGCGCGTTTCATTCACCAGCCGGGAAGACAGTGTGGCGACATTGCCCGCGGCGAAGATCTCATCCGTATCGTCCAGGCCGGCGGAAGCGCTCGCGGAACTGAGGCCGCCGGCGCCGCGGGAATTTCCACTATTAACGTCGTAAACGTTATAGCGCATGGTGAACTGATCGCGGGGATTGAACTGGTGGTCCATCTTCACCAGTCCCGTCGTCGCGTGGACAGGGTTGGGATAAATTCCGGTCGCGATCAGCGGCCCGGGATAGCGCAGTCCCGTCAGCCGGGAATTGATCGCCGCGACATTCAGCGGAGATATCGTAATCAGGCCGGACTGGTTCAGCCTGCGCTGCTCAAAGTTACCGAAATAGAACGTCCGGTCTCTGACGAGCGGACCGCCGAGCGTCGCGCCGTATTGTGCCTGGGTCACGGGGAGCAAAGTCTGCGCAAGAGCATTCGCCGCGTTGAGACGCTGGTTGCGGAAATAACCGTACATGTTGCCGTGCGGGGTGTTCGTTCCGCTTTTGGTGATGACATTGACATATCCGCCTAGCGCGCGGCCGAACTCGGCCTGGCCGCCTGCCGTAACGACCTGGAATTCGCCGACGACATCGTAGCCATAGAAGACGCCGCTCAGACCTGCGGCATCGTCGTCCGCGGAGAGCCCGTCGACGATGAAACTGTTCGAAAAGTTACGCTGGCTGTTTACGGACAAGCCCTGGCCCGGTACCGCCGCCGTTTCGGCGAAGAGCTGATTGGCCGCGGTGTTCGTCGGGGAGACGCCGGGAATCAGCAGCGCGATATCGAGAAAATTGCGGCCGTTGACCGGCAGGTCTGCGACGACGGCCTGCGTTATCGTTCCGGCAATCTGGGTGCGGGCCGTTTCCAGCACTTCCTGCTGTTCGTTCACACCGATCTCGGTTTGAAGTGAAGCCACGGCAAGAGAAACGGGCATGTCGAAGTCTGCGCCGACAGTCAAGGTTACCGGCCGCGTCAAGGCCGCAAACCCCGGCGCGCGCACCGTGATTTCGTAAGGCCCGGGCCTGAGGTACGGAAAACGAAATCGCCCTTCAGCATCGCTGACCGTCGTACTGGCCAGGTTCGTCTCGGTTTCGCGCGCCGTAACCTGTGCGCCCGCCACCACGGCAGCAGTTGGATCCGTGACGCGGCCACTCACTGTCGCGTAATTGATGGTTTGCTGAGCCAGCGCGATTCGACCGGAAGCCATGCAGGCCAGGAGTAAAGGCAGAACGAGTTGCAGCCTGCGAGAGAGGCCCTTTCCTGGTCGCATGAGACCGAATGCTAGAAGGACATAACCGTCTTGGCAATGCGGCCAATTGTCGCAGCAAAATAGCCGGCCCCGGCCATTCATTTCAATGGTCAGCCAGTCCCGATTTGCAAAGCGGATAGCCCCGAACTATCATTTTTAAGAATGGCCGGTCTATTCCGTCATATGAACGGACGATCAACCGCAACAACGGTTGTTACGCTTCTGTTGCTGGCAGCGGCCTTATTGACGTTTGTCCACTGGCACCAGGAGTCGCCGGGTCAGCATTGCGAAATCTGCTTTGCGCGAAACCTCCCGAGTGTCCATGTGCCTTTTACCGCATGGCTCACCGTCCCCACACGGGTCGAGTGGTGGTCTTCGGTCGAAAAACCTGTCAGTGTCCGATCCGCCGCTCCCCAGTCCAAAACGTCCCGGGCGCCGCCGCGCCGTTCCTCCTCCCTTTAAGCAAAGAAAACTCGTTTGGTTCGATTGGCAGTGTTTTTCATGAAAGGGGAGACCTATGCGGCGAAGCTGCTTTTATTCGATATTCATTGGACTCATCTTCTGTTCCAGCATTCTTTTGGCTCAATCCGTTGCAAGCGGTACGATCGAAGGGACAGTTACCGACCCGACCGGTGGCGTCATCATCGGCGCAATGGTGGAGTTGCAGAATCCGGTAACCGGATTCAAACAGATGACGATGACCGACGCGTCAGGAATGTTCCGTTTTACCAATATCCCGTTCAATAACTATCACCTGCAGGTGATGCAGGACGCATTCTCGCCGGCGGCGCAGGATGTCAGTGTGCGTACCGCAGTCACGGTGCCGGTCAAGGTGACGATGACTCTCGCGGGAGTCTCGCAGGAAGTCCAGGTCCAGACGGGTACCGAAGATATTCTGGAAAACGTGCCTTATGCTCATGCGGACGTCGACATCGGCACATTGGATAAACTGCCGACGCTCTCACCGGCCTCTGGTCTCAGCGATGCGATCATGCTTTCATCGCCGGGCGTCGTCGCCGACTCGAACGGGTTCTTTCATCCGCTGGGCGACCATGCGCAAACATCGTTCTCGATCGACGGACAGCCGATCAGTGACCAGCAGAGCAAGGCCTTCTCCACGCAGATACCCGTCAATGCCATCCAGAACATGGAAATCGTTACGGGAACCCCGAATGCCGAATATGGCGACAAGACAAGCCTCGTTGTGAACGCCACGACCCGTTCCGGCCTCGGTCTGATGAAGCCGACCGGAAGTGTAACTGCCGAGTACGCATCCTTCGGAACTCCATCTCTCGAAACCACACTGGGTCTGGGCGGACCCAAGACCGGCTGGTTCATGGCAACCAATGGACTCCGGACGGGACGGTTCCTGGACACTCCGGAGTTCGCCCCGATACACGCGATCGGGAACAACGAGAACACGTTCAATCGGTTCGACTACACGCCGGATTCGAAGGACTCATTCCACATGAACGTCTTTCTGGCCCGGAACTGGTTTCAGATTCCCAATACCTATGACCAGATCGGTCAGGATCAGCGTCAGAAAGTTGTTACCTTCGATATCGCGCCGGGATACCAGCACACATTCAGCTCGACAACGCTGCTGACGGTCAATCCATTCGTGCGGGAGGATCGAGTTCACTATTATCCGAGCGGCGATGTATCTTTGGATACTCCGGCAACTGTTTCTCAAGCGCGGCATTTGATGAATTGGGGAGTCCGCTCGGATATCTCGTATGCCGCCGGGCATCACAATTTGAAAATCGGAACGCAGTTGATGCAGACCCGGCTGAACGAGCAATTCGACCTCGGTATAACGGATTACACGTTCAATCCGCTGTGCACGACTGCATCCGGAACAGCCTTGCCGTTGCCGAACGTCACGAACCCGTCCCAGTGTCCGCCACCTTCGATAGCCAATGCGAACTTCAATCCGGCCTTGCTGCCCCTCGATCTGACCCGCGGCGGATCGCTCTTCCAATTCGCCGGTACAGGCAATGTCAACGAATATGCGGGCTATGTGCAGGACGCGATTACCGCAAAGAGCCTGACCTTGAATCTGGGCCTGCGGGTCAGCCGCTATGACGCATTCGGCACGATCAAGGATACGCAGGCCGAACCCAGAACCGGACTGTCCTATCTGGTTCACCGGACAGGAACCGTGTTGCGCGCGGGTTATGCGCACACGATGGAGACGCCGTACAATGAGAATCTGCTTGTCGCGACATCCCCTCAGGGTGCGTTCCTCATCACTGCGTTTTCAACCCAGGGGCAGGAAGGTCTCAAGCCGGGCAGCCGGAACCAGTACAACGTGGGGTTCCAGCAGGCCTTGAGCCGATATCTGCAGGCCGAAGGCGACTACTTCTGGAAGTACACGGACAATGCATTCGACTTCGGTGTGATCCTGAACACTCCGATCACCTTTCCCGTCGCCTGGCAGAAATCGAAGCTGGATGGTGTTTCTTTCCGCGTATCCAGTATCAATATCGGCGGCTTTCAGTGGTACACCACCCTGGGCCACAATCGCGCCCGGTATTTTCCGGTGGATGGCAGCGTCTTCAGGATCGACCACGATCAGGAATTCCAGCAGACCACGAACGTCCGTTATCAGTGGAAGAAAACCGGGCCCTGGACCTCGTTCACATGGCGTTATGACAGCGGGCTTGTCGCCGGCAATGTCCCGGATCTGGCCAGTGTTCTTGCCTTGACCGGCGCGCAACAGCTCGCGATCGGTTTCAGCTGCGGCGGCGTTGTCCCGGCCATCAGCACTCCGCTCACGTCTGCCCAGTGCAACAGCTCGAATTACAGCGCATCCCGGGTACGCATCCCGGCTCCGGGAGCCGAAAACGACGATACGAATCCGCCGCGCATCGCTCCGCGCAACATTCTTGATGCAGGCTTCGGCATTGACGACTTGCTGCACCGCTCGCCGGAGCGTTCCCGTCTCACGCTGCGGTTCACAATCAGCAACCTGACGAATAACGTGGCGCTATATAACTTTCTGTCGACATTCAGTGGAACACACTTCGTGGCGCCGCGCACCTATAGCGCTGCGATCGGCTGGGTGTTCTGACAAAGCGGAAATTGCTGTAGGCGCGGTCACAGACCGCGCCTACATTGCCAACGCCATGTCATTGAAACCAGGGTGCAGCAAAACCATTTCGCGAGTGTGCTCGCGAAACACCTCGCGAAATCGCGATCAGATTCGCGAAAAATCGAGCCGCGGCTTTCACCTCATGCCACGCGATCAAGAGTTGTGCCAAAAAAGAACGCGGGCTTCAGCCCGCAACTACTCGTCGTTTTCGGTGGGTTCGGAACCGCTGCAGAGGCGTTCCTGCTGAATCCAGCGGATAACGTATGAAGGGCAATTTTCGATCGTGATGTTTCGCGATTTCACCGAACATAGAAACATCATTGCATCGCGATCGACAAATGTAACATTCGAGAGATCGATCGACGTGGTTTCAGGTGTCGTGCCCTCTGCCAGAAGGCGCTCGACTTCCGGAAGATATTCTTTCGTCAATTGCCCGCACAGCCGAATCTTCAAGCGGTTTTCATTTTCGCGAGTTGGACTGATCTTCAACACGGTTTATGACTTCCTATCGTATTCATGCAAGTCCGTAGCCACAACCTTTTCATGGCCTGCCCCGGAACTGATGTTTATTGATCTTCAGCGCCTTGATTCTCGATTCCAGCGTCGAGGCCGGAATGCCCAGCCGGGCCGCGGCCCCATCTGGACCCGAGATCCTTCCGCGCGTTTCCCTGAGGACCGTCTCTATTTGAGCCTGTTGATCGCTCATGTCTGCTGTTTCGACCGCCGGCGTGGTCGAAACCGGATTGCCCGGAGCCCCTTCCGGGAGCGTGCCAGGTTCCAGCCTGAAAATTTCGCCGTCCGCCAGAATAACGCCGCGTTCGATGACATTCTGCAGCTCGCGGATATTGCCTGGCCAGGCATAACGCTGCATCGCATCCAGTGTCCGGCGCTCGACCTGCCGGATGCGCTTGCCCATCCGCGTTGCGAAACGCGAGACGAAGTAGTCCACCAGAATTGGAATGTCGTCGGCCCGTTCCTTCAATGACGGAGAGTGTATAGGAAAGACATTCAAGCGATAGTAGAGGTCGGCACGGAACCCGCCCTGGTTGACTTCGCGCTGCAGATCGCGATTCGTCGCCGTGATCACGCGTACATCGGTGTGAATCGTCCGGTTGCCGCCGACCCGCTCAAATTCCTTCTCCTGGAGGACGCGCAGCAGGGCGATCTGCATGTCCGGAGTGAGTTCGCCGATCTCATCAAGAAAGATCGTTCCTCCGTGCGCGGTCTCGAACCGCCCTATACGCTGCTGGAGCGCGCCGGTAAAGGCGCCTTTTTCGTGTCCGAACAACTCGCTTGCGATCAGTTCCGCGGGAAGCGCCGCGCAATTGACCTTGACGAGCGCGCGTCCGGCCCGCAACGACCGGCGATGAATCGCATGGGCAATGAGCTCTTTTCCGGTTCCGGTTTCTCCCGTGATCAGGACGGTGGAATCCGTCGGCGCGACGCGATCGATCGCCGTCAAGACCTTCCTTAACGACTGCGATGAGCCGACGATTTCCTCGAAGATCGATTGCTGAACGATTTCATCCTGCAGCAGCCGGTTCTCAGCCTGAAGCTGTTCTTTCAGCGCCTTGATCTCTTCGAACGCCAGCGCATTTGATACGGCGATCGATACGATTTCCGAGACGTCCTGAAGCAGCTGGACCTCACCGCGGTCGAAGCTTCGTTGCTCGAAGGAAACGAAATCGACGGCCCCGAGAACAGCGCCATGTTTGAGGAGCGGCAGGGAGACATAGCTGCGCACCCCGTACTGCAACATTCTTTCATCGCGGGGAAATCGCTTTTCCAGCCGGAGATCCGTGCACACGTACGGCTCCATGGTCGAGGCCACCGCGCTGATGTGATGTTCGCTCAGCCGCTGCCGGATGGGGTTTGGAGGCAGATGTAAAGAGTCCGCCGCGCGAGCCACCACGCTTTCGACGGATTCTCCCGGCTTCCGGCCGACGTGCTCGATGTGCAGCGAGTGCAATCTCGCGTAGTCTCCTTCGATCACCGACACGGCAATGGCATCGAAGCGGCTGGTGGGCTTGAGCGCTACAATTAACGCTTCGAGCACCTCGGCCAGTTCCAGATGGCCGGCGGCAGCTTTGGCGACGTCGAGGATGAGTTGCGCGCTGGTCTGAGTTGCGTATCGCACCTTAACAATTTAGCGGAATTCGAACGCGGGCATAAAGCCCGCGCCTACGTACGTGCTTTTCCTTCGGCAAAGCGGTAGGCCTTGGGAATCACGACGACCCCATCGTCGGAGACCGTAAAGCGTTCGGCATCCTGCTTCCGATCAAAGCCGATCTTTTCGCCGGCGGGAATGGTGACGTGCTTGTCGACGATGCAGCGCCGAAGATGCGCCCCTTCGCCGACCGCGACCCCTGGAAAGAGCAGGGAATGCTCCACCACGGCCCGCTCTTCGACGCGGACATTCTGGAATAGAATCGAGTGCCTCAAGGATCCGCCGACAATCAACGTGCCTGATGCCAGCATACAATTGACGATCTCCGCCTCGCGTCCCGAAATGCCGTGGACGCTGCGAGCCGGCGGATGTTGTCCTTCATACGTGCGGATCGGCCAATCCCCCTGATACAGGTCGATGCCGGGCGTGGGCTTGAGCAGGTCCATATTGGCTTCGTAATATGCATCGATGGTTCCGACGTCACGCCAATAGCGGTCGGCTGTAACGCGGCCGCTGCTTCCTCCGAAGCGGTAGGCAGCCACACGATGGGTGCCTGCGATCGAGGGCAGAATGTCCTTGCCGAAATCATGCGATGACGACTCGCGGCTGTGATCTTCCAGAAGCAGCTGCGAGAGGAAGTCCATCGAGAAAACGTAGACGCCCATCGACGCCAGCGCGTGTTCGGAATCGCCGGGGATCGTCCGCGGGCTTTCCGGCTTTTCATGAAAGGAAACGATACGATCTTTTTCGTCGACCGTCATGACGCCGAACGAACGTGCCTCTTCGACATTGACCGTCAGACACGCAACCGTCAATTCGGCGCCGGTACGGTAGTGGTACTGCAGCATAGCGGCGTAATCCATCCGGTAGATATGGTCTCCCGAGAGAATCAGCGCGTAATCCGCCCCGCTGCGTTCCAGCAGATACAGATTCTGGTAAATCGCGTCCGCCGTGCCGCTGTACCAGGATTCCCCCGTCCGCATCTGCGGAGGTACAGGTGTGATGTACTCCTCGAGTTCGGGGTTATATACCGACCAGCCGTCCCGCAGGTGTTTCTGCAGTGAATGCGATTTGTACTGAGTCAGAACTAGGATGCGGCGCAAGCCGGAATGGAGGCAGTTACTCAGGGTGAAATCGATGATGCGATATCGTCCGCCGAAGGGCACGGCCGGCTTGGCCCGTTCAGCCGTGAGCGGATTCAGCCGCGAGCCGATTCCCCCCGCCAGGATGATACTGATCGTTCTTTCAAGCATGAGATGTCAACCCGGAAGCAACATTCCGCCCCCGATGTTACACCACATCGCAAGCATCACAGATCCGGCTTTATCGAGGTTCGAATGTCGATTTCCGCCTTCAATGTCCTGTGGACCGGGCAGTGTTCGGCAATTTCCAGGAGCCGCCGTTTTTGAGCTTCATCAAGATTGCCGCTCAGCTCGATCTCACGATCGATACGGTCGAGGAAGCCTGTCTTTGTTTCGCAATCAACGCAATCCTCGGCATGGATGCGGGAGTGTTGCAGCCGGACCGTGATGCGCTGCAGATCGATGCCTTTCCGCTGCGCGTAGAGCCGCAGAGTCATGGAAGTGCAGGCCCCCAGGCTGGACAGCAACAATTCATACGGCGATGGACCGGTATCCGTTCCGAACGGCGCCGGTTCGTCAGCGTGCCATCGATGAGCGCCCGAGACAATCTTCTGAGTCAGCCCACTCTCGCTCGAAACGATCACCTGCGCCGTTTGATCCATTTGCAGTCCCGCCTTCCTGACGTGCGCTACATCGCCGGCGAATCGGCCGACGGTCCGTAAATGCTGGGCACCTTTCCACCCATCGGACGGATGTATGTGCTGAGTTGTCCGCGGTGATGGACGGCATCGAACAGGGCGAGCCACAACAGTCCACCCACCGTGTCCTTGAGGAGGATTTCCTGCTCGCCTTGAATCATCCACGCCGCATGATTCCAGATACTGTCGTCGATGGCATTCAACTTCACCGCAAGGCTTCTGTGATGAAGTTCGTAGGCCGTAATCATCTCTTCCAGCGTGGCGGCCCGATCGTGCGTATGCCAGCGCATACTCGTGCTGTAAGAGCTTTGCTTCGTCGTGCAAAGATCGATGCATCCCTGTTCGAGCGATACCAGGAAAGCCACCAGTTCTCCAGCGGATCGTGAAGCGGGATGCGGCCGGTACGTAAGCCGGTCATGAGGCAGCGCGCGGATCACGCGCAGAGAGCCCGGGAACTCCTGCTCCCATCGCCGGAGGTAGAATTCGCGATTTGTCAGGTCTCTTCCGTCCGATTGAGTGCTCATCGAATGTCTCCTATCTCAGTATGTGTCTGCTGCGGAAGCAGTCCTTCGAATGATCGTCAAGCATGCCGACGGCCTGCATGAACGCATAACAGATGGTAGCTCCCACAAATCGAAAGCCGCGCTTCTTCAGGCTTTTGCTCATCTGTTCGCTCGCCGCGGCAGCGTCCTTTTTCGGCACGGGCTTCCCGCCGATGAGGCCCCAGATGTAATCATCGAAGGTTCCGAACTCGCGTTGCACATCCAGAAAAACTTTCGCATTTTCGATTACTGCGTGGATTTTGAGGCGATTACGAACGATCCCTTCATCAAGGAGCAGCGCAGTCTGTTGGGCCGCGGTGAAGCGGGCAAGTTTCTTCGCGTCGAAGTTACGGAACGCTTTGCGGTAACCGTCACGCTTTTTCAGTATCGTCAGCCAGTTCAATCCGGCCTGAGCGCCTTCCAGATTCAGCATTTCAAAAAGCTGCCGGTCATCATGGACCGGAACACCCCACTCGTTGTCGTGGTACGCGGCAAGGAGCTCGTGACCTTCCGCCCACTTGCATCTTATCTTGCCGTTGCCAGTCTTCATGAAGTTCTCTGCACCCTTCATTCTAGCGGCCGGAGCAAATTCGTTCGAGCTCCGCTTAAATCAGCAATGTATCCATTCGATGGGCGCGCACCACATTCTTGAGAGGGGACCAGGCAAAGACAGTGAACTGGCCGTCCTGAGAAGCCACGAGCGCGACTGCATCCTTCTGATCGTGGGCGAACTGTGCAGCGGAGAGGTGCCGTGTCCCTCCAAGATGCGCCGGATCGACGGCGGTATCGCGGACTCCTTCGATGGGTTCGGTCAACAGAACCTGATCGACTCGCTGTACGCCGTCGCGGCTCAGGATTTTTGCACCGAACGCCAGGGGTTCCAGCTGGTCCGAAATCACAGTGGCTCCATCGACGGCAGTGAGTCCCGCCAGGGCATCGACGGCGGACGCTTCCATGTCGGCAATGGCCGGCATTAGAGAATAGGTCATGGGTTGAACAATCGAGTGACGCCACTCAGCGGAATCCTTCGGCACGACGAGCAGCGACCCGCCTCTGCCGTGGGCGCGCATCGCGGTTGCAACCCGGACCAGCACGTTGTCGGATTCTCTCCGCCCGGCCGAGGAGTAAAACTCGAGCAGAGAACCGAGCACCGGCGGGCCCTCCGACATCGCCGGTTGCTGCTCGATGAACTTGACGTCGGCGCCTTCCAGGACGGCAACATTTGCGAATTTTGTCGACGGATCCTCGCGGCGGAATTTCACGACAAGCAACCCGGGGCCGACGACTTCGAGAATGAAGCACCAGGTAGGAATCGTTCGCGTCACGCCCCACACACACAGATTGCCGTCGTAGGACCACACGCCTATATGAATGCCTGGTTTTTCCACTGCGGGAGCCAGCCGTGCGAGCAGGTTTGCCTCAAGCCTCACCGGCGGGTTGAACTGGAGCGGGCCGGCGCTCTGTTCCGGCGGCAGGTACGCTATCGAAACTTTGGGCGCATGGCCCTCTTCGCGGCGCAGACTCGCCCAGAATGCCGTTGTAATGATTTCTTCGATCGTCGCGGCGTCCGGTTTCGGCGTGTTCGAGCTTCTGTAAGCAGGGGTGCCTGCGGTAAGGCGCGCCTCGAGCCGTTTTGCGACTATTCGTGCTGCGGGATAAGACGGTCCAGCCATGCTACTGCAATGGTACCGCTTTTGACGTTGGACATATTTTTCAACGTTCCGCCGGCGTGTCTCCCTGGGTGTGCTGCACAGACGCGCTTATTTTACATGCCGGGTCTTCAGTATTCCAACTGATGAAGGTAGGAGAGGATCTGGGCATTCCCGACCTGCCGCGATACGGGAGCATTCTCTCGTAAGAAAAATGCGGAGGGTATGCCCTGATTGACATCGACGCCGAGTAACCGGGCAACGTCGAGATTCCGGTTAAACTGGCCGACGTCGACCGTTACCAGGTCCACATGCCTCGCCAGGTAATCCCGGATGCCGGGTTCCTGCAGGCTTCTGGAGAGGTTGCGGCAGTCGCTGCACCAGTCGGACTCGAATTCCACCATTAAGACTTTGTGGTTCAGCCGCGCGTCCACTCGTGCAGAAGAAACTGCCTGTAGCGGCGATGTTTTATGGTGCCTATAATAGGGAATCCATAGAATTGCGCCGCCCAGGACAACCACCGATAGAACCATGAGGCGTAGGGTCACAAATCCGGTTCTGCACGTTTTGTTCCGAATACGACGCCGGAGGCTGATATAGTTCTAAACCATGTCGAATGATTCTCATCAACAGGGCGACGAGACAGAGCGCTCGTTCGCCGATATTTTGAACGAATTTGAAACTACGAGCGGCGGAGCCGCGAAAAGCAAAGATAAAGATAAAGGCAGACCAAGAGGAAAGGGGAGAGGCCGCGGGCCTGCTCCATCGGCACTCCGGGGGACAGTTGTCGGAATATCCTCCGATGTTGTCCTGGTCGATTTCGGCGGAAAGTCGGAAGGCATGATCCCTGCCGCCGATTTTCGGGATAGCGACGGAAATCTCAGCGTCAAACAAGGAGACGCCTTCGATGTCGCGATCACCGGCTTCAATAGCGACGGCATGGCCAGGCTTTCGCGTGTGGCCGGGCCCCGTCCGAAGGATTGGGATTCGCTGCAGCGCGCATTTGAGGGCAAGGAAGTCGTGGCTGGGCGTGTTACGGGCCAGGTGAAAGGCGGCTTCATTGTCGACCTTGGAACGCGAGCGTTCATGCCCGGGTCGCGCAGCGGAGTTCGTGACGCCGCGGATATGGAGAAACTGATCGGCCAGGAGATCCGCGTCCGGATCATCAAGCTGGACGTCGACGATGAAGATGTCGTTGTGGACAGGCGCAGCGTGGTGGAAGAAGAAGCCCATCAGTTACGCCAGAACACAATCGACGGTTTGCAGGAAGGCTCCGTCGTGCGCGGTACTGTGAGGTCCCTCGCGGAGTACGGCGCTTTCGTCGATATCGGCGGTGTCGACGGGTTGCTGCACGTCGGCGATATTTCGTGGGCGCGCGTCAGCGACCCCTCCACCGAACTCGCCGTCGGTGATGTCCTGGACCTGAAGGTACTCAAAGCCGACAAACGGACCGGGAAGATTTCTCTCGGCTTGAAGCAGACGTTGCCGGATCCCTGGGAAGTTGCAGCGTCGAAGCTGACTCCCGGCGACCGCGTGACGGGCGAAGTCACAAGGCTCGCCGACTTCGGAGCATTTGTCGAAGTGGTCCCTGGAGTCGAAGGATTGATCCATGTTTCAGAAATGTCCTGGACAAAGCGGGTCACCCGGCCGGGCGATGTTTTGAAACTCGGAGAGCGCGTCGAAGCCGTCGTCCTGAAGGTCGAGCCGTCCGGGCGCCGTCTCAGCCTCGGGCTGAAGCAGGTTCTGGGAAATCCCTGGGACACGATAAAGGACCGCTATCCGAACGGAAAAATCGTCGAAGGGAAAGTCACGAGACTTGCGAAGTTCGGAGCTTTCGTCGAAGTGGAAGAGGGCATTGAAGGCCTCATTCACATTTCCGAATTTACCAACGAACGGCGGATCTCGAATCCCAACGAGATCGTCAAGCCCGGCCAGGCCGTGCGCGCTGTCGTTCTTTCCGTCGATTCGGAAGCGAAGCGGCTCAAGCTCGGCATGAAACAGCTTGAGGCGACGCCCGCCGACCAGATCGTCAAAGAATTCGCGGTCGGCGACCGTGTCACCGGACGCATATTGCACGTTGCGGGAAATAAGGTAACGGTGCAGGTCGGTGAAGGCGTCGAAGGTGTCTGCATGCTGGAAAATGCTCCACAGGCGCCGGCCGCAAGCGTCTCGGGTTCGCTCGCAGAACAGCTCGCTGCGGCCTGGAAAGGCGGTGTGAAACCGTCGGTCTCCGGAACTTCGGGCGAACCTTATCGTGAAGGTGAACTGCGGTCGTTCACGATCAAGTCGATCGACGCGGCTTCGAGAAAGGTCGAACTTTCCAGCACGTAGCCGCGGGCTCTTTGCCCGCGGCTACGCGTGGTTTTTAGCCGGATGTTACTTCGCCTGATCTTGCAGTTCCTGGATGCGGCGGTCGAGGTCCGCCAGCGCAGCAGCGAGTTGCTTTCTGCGGGCTTCGTGCGTGGTGGTTTCGAGCGAGCGAGCCATTTCCTTTCGAGCCAGCTGCAGCGATTCGATTTGCTGTAAAAGTTTGGGATTTTTTACAGCTGGTTTTCCCGACTGCGCGCGATCCCGCTGCAGTTCTTCTATCCGTTCCTGAATACGGCCTTCATTGTCGATAAGTCCTTCCCCTGAATCTCCCATCCTTTAATTGTAAAATAAGGACCATTACTTTCCGCCCTGTTTTCGGTCTATTGATTGAAGCAAAGCAAACCGACGCCGGAGCCCTCCGTCGCACCTTGTCTTACGTGTCGTGTTACAATGTATTTCATGGAGAAGACGATTACGATCCGCTTGGACAGGGATCAGGATGAAGCACTGACCCGCCGTGCGCGGACTCTCGGCAAGACGCGCTCCGCGGTAGTCCGTGAACTCCTGGCACAAGCTCTGTCCGATGCGCCAGTCTCGGACAGAGCTGGTCATCTCAAAGGCGCCGTTAAGTTGATCAAGCCGGAGGATGCGTGGGGTAAGCACTTGAGAAAGCAGAATTGGCGCTGAGAACCGTCCTGATCGATACCGGTCCGCTGGTTGCATATCTGGACAATAACGATGTCGATCATAAGACCATCGCTTCTATAGTCGGCGCCTTCAGGGGTACTCTTTGCAGCACCAGCGCGGTCATCACAGAAGCGATGCATCTTCTTAAGGACGATCCACGCGGCCCGCGGCTGCTGGCGGAATTTATTCAAGCTGCGGGAGTTCAGGTGTTTGAATCCACGCAACCCCAGCAACTCCTGTCGGCCGTGTCCCTTATGGAAAAGTACTCGGATACGCCGATGGATTTTGCCGATGCCACATTGGTCCAACTTGCCGGAGAACTCGGTACACACCGGATCATTACAATGGACAGGCGCGGTTTTCGGACCTTCAGAACCCCAAGAGGACAGGCTTTCGAGATCCTGCAGTAGCCCTTGTAAACGGGGCGCACACCTGAATTCCCGAATCGATTCGGGAATTCGGGTGTGCGCCCCATTTTCCGACACACCTACACGCACATGCAGGTCGCCGAGTCTGTCCAGTCCGTCCAGCCGAGTTTGCCTAACGCGCGAACTTGAAACGCGTAGAGCGTGCCCGGTGTCAGACCATCGATACCGGCGGGCGGCTTGACCCCCGGCATCGCCGTGCTCGTCCATGAACTCGGCGGGGCGCCGTTAACCACCGAGCCGTAACGGATTTCGTAGCTCTTAGCCCTTGTGACTTTCTGGACCTGAACGACGATTTTCCCGCTGACAGCGCCGTGGTAGACGCTCGTGATGACCGGCAGAGGCAACGGCGCCGGTGGAGTTTTGGCTGTCGAAGCCGCCAGGAACCCGCTGGTCGCGAAAGCCGTCATGTCGCCATCCGATGTGATTTCAACATAACGTCCCAGCAACCGCAGCTTCTTGATAACGGCTTCCCGTTGCTTGTTCTTCTGGGCAATCACCCTTTTACTTCCATCGAGCGCCTCGGCCATCAGCGCCGAGAGACTGTCGATATCCGTTTTGAGGACTGCCAGATCGACCGGCGGATTCGGGAATTTCGAATTGCCGGTCATTCCGGTCTGAATGGCCGTCCCACGCACGACGATGCCGGTGTCGGACATGCCACTGTAACCTTCGAGTGGTTTGATACTTGGTGTTTTCATTTTCTTGGACATTTTCATTTTCCTTTCTTTAATTGTTAACGGTTTTGGGAAGAGCCCCATCCAGCAGTGGCTGGAGGATTTCTTGCCCGCCTTTCATACGCGCGGAATAATTGCAATCGCATTGCCACACAGCGGATTCAATAACCTAACCTGCCTTTTCAGACACATACGTAGGATTTGCTGCGGTAATCCGGCGATTTTGTCTACTTTCAGTAGACTGCTGTCTACTGCGAGTAGACGGAGGGGAGGCCAACCGCTGAGATCGGAAACAGGAACTCCGGATTGCAATCTGATGTCGCAGATCCGACTCTGTACGCCCTGAAGTCAACCTGGGCGTTCAGATCGCGTTCTGAAGCGTGTGAAATCGTACGGCGCGCACCCATTCCAATCTGACACCTCAAATCAGAAACAGGAGTTCCGGACTGCGACCTGACGCCGCGGATTCGATTCCGAGCGCTCTGCATTCGATCCGAGCGCGCAGGTCGCGTTCTGAGGAGTCTGAAATCGATCTACGCGCTCAGCTTGCTATCTGGCGCCTAAGCTTGGAAACAGGAGTTCCGGATTGCGATCTGACGTCACTGGTCGAATTCTGCGCGCTCTGAATTCAATTTCTTTGCGCAGATCGGTGCTCGCGGGCAGTTTCAGACTATCCGTGATGCTCCGGAGACCACCTCACGCGTTCCGCCACAAACTCCGCAAACTGGGTGATGTCGCCGTCAATGCTTGCACGATCGAGCGCCGATAGGTATGTAGATTGCAATCGATACAGGCAAGCGCAAGATTATCGAGATCATCACTTCCGCCATGACTTTTCGGAACGATGTGTTCGATATGAAGTGGTGCTAACGGTGAATCGTCTTGATGCAGGTGGCAATACTCGCAAGTGTTTTGGGCGCGTTCGCGGACTTGGGCTCTAGTCCTCGCCCCGAGCATCGACGGATGGCTTGTTGGTAGTGAGGCGACGGGCTTGCCGTTTCAGAATGGCGACGAATTTGTTCGCACGGATGAAGCCGGCGTACTCCGATCGCTCCTCCTCCGTCAACTCGCCTTCTGTTGATTTCTCGGCCAGTTCTTCGATGCGCGCTTGAATTTGCGGGTCTGCGTGAAAACTGATAACGGCGTCTGCTTTATCGGGCAGGACGATTTCCATCAGGGGGCGAATGCCCCTTTCGAATGCGAGTGTTTCTGATGGTCGCCATTAAACTGAACGTACCATGCACGCTCGCCTTTCGCAATGTCGTCGAGTTGTTGCCCTTGAAACAAGGCACATGTCAGGAACGCGGCCGGAGAGCGCACTCTCGTGACGCTCCGCATCTCAATCATGAGAAAGACTTAAAAAAGAAAGGACACGGGCTCCAAAGAACCCGCGTCCGATGAGTTAACTATCTTAGAGTCAGTTTTTTATAAGTGGAGGCGGCGGGAATTGAACCCGCGTCCGAAAACGTTCCGCGCGAAAATCTACATACTTGTCAGGTTCCGATTTGTTGTCGAGCCCCGGCCTGAAGGAGCCTGCAACCTAGCCGGGACACCAGCCCATTAAGTTTCACCTCGCGCTGCCGGGCCGGCGGTTTGAGGCTATCCTGCATAAAGTGACGCCCTTTAACTAACCTACAGGCGAGTCAATCAAGGACGTTAACCGGTATTAAGCGGCTAAAGCTGGCTGAAAGTCAGCAGTTGATTGTTTTCCACGTTTTAACGAGGTCATGGGCCTCGGTATGCATCTCGAACTTCTTCGTCCCCGTCGAAACCGGTGCGCCCCCCTTTCTATACATACCTTTATATAAGAGGATGTGGATGCAATGTCAAACAGCAAGTGGCATTAAGATATAATCCTGATTTTTCAGGAGGTAGCTCCCCTGCCAATGGATCCCAAGACCCAGTCGTTAGACCGATTGCTGCAAGTGCTCTCACCTGCGCTGGCCGCTGAGCTTGACCGTGTGGTCCAGGAAGCCAGTGAGTCGCTCGAAAACGATTTCAAGAGCCGGCTGCAAACCGCTATTGAGGAAGCTCAGGCGCTCGTCCAGATGAACGCCGCAGAGGAATTGAACCGCGCGGTTGCAGAAGCGATTGAGGCCACGCGGAAACAGGTGACTGGCGAGCTGGAACAGAAATTCGCGCAGCGGCTGGCCGAAACGACGAATCAACTCCAGGTCCAGGCGGCCGAAGAACATGCCCGCATCGAGGAGCAACTCGCACAGTGGAAGACTTTCGCGGATACGCCGCGGGAGCTTGGGGAAGCGTCATCACAACCGGAAATCCTGGCGAGATTTTTGCGGCTCGTCGAGCCTTTCGCCAAGGGGCTGGCTGTCTATGTCGCCAAGAGCGATGGGCTGGCCCTGTGGAAGAGCCGCGGCAAGGCGGCGTTTCCCGAAATCATTTCGCAGGAAACGACCGACCCGGAATCTTATTTCCGCACCATCGTGGTGCGGGGCAGGACGGTGGCGGCGATATCCGCTGCCGCGCCGTTCAAGCCGGAGGCCTTGGATTTCTTCGGCGCTTCGCTGGAGCGGGCCATCGAGTCGTTTGGACTGAAGCTCAAAAATCCTGTGCTGAAAGGCGCAATGTCCGAGAAAACCATTGCCGTTGCCGCTGCATCCGGAACGGAATCGAATCCGGGTGATGAAAAAGCTCATGCGGAAGCCCGCCGCACGGCGCGGCTGCTGGTTTCGGAGATCAAGCTGTACCACGAGCCGGAACTGCAAAGCGGCAGGCAGAACAGCGACATTTACCGGCGGCTTCAAAAGGAAATCGACCGGGGCCGCGAGATGTACCAGCACCGGGTGTCCGGCGCCGTGCCGGCGTCGCACGATTATTTTCATGAAGAACTCGTCCGCATCCTGGGCGAGAACGATCCTTCGCGCCTGGGTCCGGCATATCCCGGGCCCATAAATTCATAAACCCGATGTTTAAAAAACCGATTTCATCGAAAGCCGCTCTATTTACCGAGTCCGTGATTCGCGAGATGACCCGCCTCGCCATGGAACACGACGCCATCAACCTGTCGCAGGGGTACCCGGATTTCGCCGCGCCTGAAATCCTGAAGCGCGCCGCAGCCGACGCCATTTTCGCGGACGTCAACCAGTACGCCATCACCTGGGGCGCAAAGTCGTTCCGCGATGCGCTGGTCGAAAAAACCAAACGTTTCCTGGGCATCGACATCGATCCGGAGCGGGAGATCACCGTTTCGTGCGGATCGACCGAGGCGATGATCGATGTCCTTCTTGCCGTCATCAATCCCGGAGACGAGGTCATCGTTTTCGAGCCGTTCTACGAAAATTACGGCCCGGACGCGATCATTTCCGGGGCCACGCCGCGCTATGTTCAACTGCGAAGGCCGGACTGGTCTTTCGACGAAAAGGAGCTGGCGGCCGCCTTCAACAACAAGACGAAGGCCATCATTATTAATACGCCGAATAATCCGACCGGAAAGGTGTTCAGCCGCGAAGAGCTGAAGGTCATCGCGGACCTCTGCCAGAAGTGGGATGTGCTCGCCATTACCGACGAAATCTACGAACACATCATCTATGATGGCGCGAAGCATATCTCTCCGATCACGCTCGACGGCATGCGCGAGCGGACGATTGTCATCAACGGCATGTCGAAGACGTTCAGTGTCACGGGATGGCGTGTGGGATACATCATCTCTCCGCCGGGCATCAGCGGAGCCATCCGCAAGATGCACGATTTTATGACCGTCGGTGCGCCGGCTCCGCTTCAGGAAGCGGGCGCGGTCGCGCTGCGGCTGCCGGACTCGTATTTCAGCGAACTTGCCGCGCATTATGTGAAGCGGCGGGATCGCGTGATGAAGATGCTGGAGCAGGCCGGACTGAATCCCATGCTGCCCAAGGGGGCGTACTACATCATGTGCGACATCGGCAGCTGGGGATACCCGAACGACGTTGAATTTTCGAGATTTCTGGTAAGGGACGTCGGCGTGGCGACGGTTCCGGGCAGCAGTTTCTTCAGCGATCCGAGGGCAGGCAAGGACATTATCCGGTTTACTTTCTGTAAGAAAGAGGAAACCCTTCGTGCTGCCGAGGAAAGGCTTGCCAGGCTCGAAAAGGGCGCGGGAGTGCACAGCCGTCCCCGCGGCTGACCGGAAACTAATTGGCCGCCAGTGCGTCAAATGTGACTTGGCGGTAAGTTATAATTCAATGCATTGTATGTTCTGAAAGGACAAAACCAAGAGCCATGAGTAAAACGCGATTGCTTTATCTCACCTTGATCATCGCAACCCTCACGATCGGTGTGGTCATTGGCACGATCGTCTCGGGTGGGGTCAAAGCGGGCGAGCAGAAGGCGCAGACGCTCGTCATCCCCGATCCGGTTTCGCTCTCCAATGCGTTTTCGCAGATCGCCGCGAATCTGGATCCCGCAGTCGTCAATATCAGCACCGAGGCCGCTCCTGAGAATCCGGTCCGCAATCGAGGCGGAAACCGCGGCCAGAACCAGGATCCGCGGCAGGTCGATCCATTCGATTTCTTCAACTTCTTCGGAAATCCGGATGCGCCGAATCCGAATGAGAAAGTTCGCAGCCTGGGCACCGGTTTTATTGTCGATAAAGCCGGCTTTATTATTACGAATCATCACGTCGTCGACAAAGCCATCAAGATTACGGTTCGCCTGGAAGACAAATCGGAATTCAGCGCAAAACTCATCGGCAGCGATGACGACACCGACCTTGCGGTTATCAAGATCGAAGCGGGGCGTGATCTGCCCGTCGCGAAGTTCGGGAATTCCGAGTCCGTTAAAGTCGGCGACTGGGTGCTCGCGATCGGGAGTCCGTTCTCCCTGGATCACACTGTCACTCATGGCATCATCAGCGCGAAAGGCCGCGATCAACTGCCGGGCAGCGAAACCAAAGGCTTCCAGCCGTTCCTTCAAACCGATGCGGCGATCAACCCCGGTAACAGCGGCGGTCCGCTGGTGAATATGGCGGGCGAGGTGATCGGCATCAATACTGCCATCATTTCCGAAACACGCCAGTCCGCAGGACTGGGTTTTGCATTGCCGTCGAACGTCGCGGTGAAGGTGTACAACCAGCTGGTTCAAGGCGGTAAGGTCACCCGCGGTGGTATCGGTATCCAATACCAGCCGAATCAGGATCCAAAGCTCTGCCATGCTTATGGCTTGGCCGCGGAGTGCGGCGTGTTTGTCCAGAATGCGCCGGCCGGTGGTCCGGCTGCCAAAGCCGGGATACGCGAGGGCGATGTCATCACCGAAATTGATGGTATAAAGACGCCGAATGGTACGGCGCTGTTGAATATCGTGGCGGACAGCCCGGTCGGTAAAACCATCCGGGTCAAAGTCAATCGAGACGGTAAGGAAATGACGTTCCCGGTGATGATCGTCGACCGTCAGGAGATCCTCACGACCGATCGCGCCAGCAACGGCGGCGGTGGCGGCCCCGATAACGGCGGCGACCAGGGCGAGACTTCACAAGCCAAGCTCGGCATCCGCGTTCAGGCCATCACCCCCGACATGGTTCGCCAGTTGCACCTGAGCTCTCCGGACGGCGTTTACGTTTCGGCCGTCGATCAGGACAGCGTGGCAGACGATGCCGGTATCCAGCGGGGCACCATCATCACCCGCGTGATTGCCGGAACTCAGCACCTCGATATCCACAATCTGGACGACTTTACGCGCGCGGAACGCCAGATGAAGTCCGGCATGGATGTCGCGTTTATGGTCATGCAGCGCGACCAGCAGAGCGGTGCCTATCGTTCCGGCTTCGTGGCGGTGACGGTACCGTAGGGGCAGGAACACAAGAAGCACAATAATAGAGGCTGCGCGCTATCGCGCTTGCGCTCCGCAAGCACAAGAAAGGGCTGCCCTTTCTTGTGCTTTTTGTGCTTCTTGTGTTCCGGTTAAGTAGATGTGGAAGCTGATCATTGATGGGGCGCGGGACGGTGCAAGTAATATGTCCATTGATGCGGCCTTGCTGGATGAGGTCGAATCTGCTCCCGCGCCGCGCACCATCGTCCGGTTCTATGGCTGGCAAACTCCGACAATATCCCTGGGCCGGAATCAGAAAATCGATAAGGCCGTTGACACCGGATATTGCCGGGCAAACGGCATCGATATCGTTCACCGGCCGACGGGCGGGCGGGCGGTGCTGCACGATGACGAGTTGACATATGCGGTGGTTTCAAGCGACTCGGATATCTTCGGCGACACGATCTACGGCAATTACAAACGCGTTTCGGAGGCTTTGTGCCTCGGTTATAACCGGCTCGGCGTGCCGGCAATTCTTGCGCCCGACACCCGAAAGCCTTCCGGAGTTTCAGATGATGTGGACCTGCCTTGCTTCCTTTCCACCTCAAGATATGAGTTGATGGTAAGCGGCAGAAAAATCGTCGGCAGCGCCCAACGGCGGGTCCGCCGGAGCTTTCTGCAGCACGGTTCGATGCCCATCACCTGCGACCGGAGTACGCTGGCGCACGCCACCCGTATGGCGGATGCCGCTCCTCTTGAGGCGGAAATGGCAGGGGTTGCGGAATTTCTCAGGGAAAGGCCCGGCCTCGACCTTTTTAGAGGAGCGTTTATCCGGGCGTTTCAGGACTATTTTTCGATCGAATTCGTGTTATAAAAGGCGCTATGGCGGTGAGAGAGGAAACCCGGACACTGGACGATCGAAACCGGGCCATTCTCAGACTTATCATCCGTGCCTATGTGACTTCCGGAGAACCGGTTGGTTCGCGAACCCTTGCGAAGTCCATGGATTGGAAGTTCAGCCCGGCCACGATCCGTAACATCATGGCAGATCTCGAAGAGGAAGGATATCTGGCGCAGCCGCATACCTCTGCCGGCCGAATTCCATCGGAAAAGGGCTATCGTTTTTATGTCGACCATCTGCCGGACTCCGGCAGAATCAGTAAGTCCGACGAGCGCTACATCAGCCGGATGCTCGCAGAAAGCGACAGCCCCGAAGACGTCATGTCGCGTGCCTCCATGGTGTTGTCCACGATTTCAAAGAACGTGGGCATCGTGATTGCGCCGCCCATGGGCGCCACGATTCTGAAGCACATTGAATTTCTCGATCTATCGGATGGCAAGATTCTCGTGCTTTTTGTATCCACCTCGGGTCTGGTACAGCGGAAGCTGATCCGGGTCGGCGAACGCTATACGCAGGAAGAACTCGATAAGGCCGGCCGGTATCTGGTCGAAAAGTTTTCCGGTAAAACGCTGACCGACATTCGTAACGAGTTATTGCGAATGATGCAGGCCGAGCGCTCCATCTTCGATCGCATGCTGTCGCTGCTTCAGACCTGGGGCGAAACCCTGAATGAGCCTGCGAGCGCGGAAAGCATCTATGTGCAGGGCGCCACGAACATGATTAATCAGCCGGAGTTTGCCGATGTCGAGCGGATGCGCATGCTGTTTCAGATGTTCGAAGAGAAGGGACGGCTGGTACAGATCCTGAACGAATGCATCGCGTCCAATCCTCCGGAAGGTGTCAAAATCGCGATTGGTTCGGAACTCGGCGTCCCGGACATGCGTGATTTCACGCTGATCACCGCCTCCTACGCGTCCGCCGACCGTACGACGGGATTCCTGGGAATCATCGGCCCCACGCGCATGCAATACGAGCGAGGCATTTCGATTGTCGAATATCTGGGCCGGCTTGTCGGCGAGATGATCAACGCGTAGCTTGCGCTTAAGCGCCTGACAAGAACGCAAAAACCCATATAATTGTTGCTATGGAAGAGAACGACAAGTACCAGAGCGTTGCCGCAGACCAGGATTTGCCGCAGACTGTGCCGCCTGAGCAACAGGAGATCGAAACCCTTAGGAAAGAAAGGGATGACTTGTTCGACCGGTTGCTGCGCAAACAGGCGGAGTTCGAGAACTTCAGAAAACGCATGGAGCGCGAGAAAGCGGAGTACGTGCAGTTCGCATCGGCGGATCTGGTGAAGGAACTGCTGAACGCGCTTGATTCCTTCGATCTCGCGATCCGGAACGCCGCCGCCGAAGGCAAAAAAGGCGAGAATATGCTGCGCGGTTTCGAACTGATCTATAAACAGCTTCAGGATACGCTTACACGTTTTGGCCTGAAGCCTTTGGAAGCGAAGGGCAGGCAGTTCGATCCCAATTTCCATCAGGCAGTTTCCACAAAAGCCACGAATGAAGCCGAAGAAAACACCGTCATCGAAGAGATGAGGAAAGGGTACACGCTGAACGGGCGGCTGCTTCGGCCGGCAATGGTCACAGTTTCAGTGAAGGAATAACGAACAATTGAGCGGAAAACGCGATTATTACGAGGTGCTCGGCGTATCGCGCACCTCCAGCGACCAGGAGATCAAGAGCGCATACCGCAAGCTTGCGCTCCAATACCATCCGGACCGCAACCCGGGCAACGAAGAAGCCGAAGAGGCGTTCAAGGAAGCGGCTGAAGCCTATTCCGTTCTGAGCGATTCGCAGAAACGCGCCAATTATGAACGCTTCGGACATGCCGGCGTTGGCGGCGCCGGGGGCGCCGGCGGATTTGATCCGAGCGTCTTTGCGGACTTCAGCGATATTCTCGGCGACATCTTCGGGTTCGGTGATTTGTTTGGCGGCGGCGGCCGCCGCGGCTCACGCGTGCAGCGGGGCGCCGATCTCCGCTACGATATTCAGCTTTCTTTTGAAGAAGCTGCCTTCGGAGTCACCAAAAAGATCAAAGTGCCGCGTCATGAAACGTGCGCGGAATGTGGCGGAACGGGAGGCGAGAAAGGATCGGCGCCAACCACCTGCCAGACCTGTAACGGTTACGGCCAGGTCCGTTTCCAGCAGGGCTTCTTCAGTATCACCCGCACCTGCAACCAGTGCCATGGCACCGGACAGATGATCAAGCACCGCTGCGCGGCGTGTCACGGCGAAGGACGGCTTGTCCGCGAAAAGATTCTCGAGCTGAAAATCCCGGCTGGAGTGGATAACGGTACGAAACTGCGTGTGACCGGCGAGGGCGATTCCGGAGGAAAAGGCGGGCCTGCGGGTGATTTGTATGTCGTGCTCGATGTTCACGATCACGAGTTCTTCGAACGGCGGGAACACGACCTCTTCTGCCACATTCCGGTTTCGTTTCCACAGGCCGCGCTCGGCGCGCAGATCATGGTGCCGACTCTCGAGAAGGAAGAAGAGAAGTTGTCGATCCCGGGCGGAACCCCGACCGGTTCCACATTCCGGATCAAGGGCCGCGGCATTTCCAAGCGCGGCGGGTCGGCGCGGGGCGATCTTTACGTCACTGTCAACGTCGCGGTTCCGGCCAAGCTGACGCGTGAGCAGAAGGAACTGTTGACGAAGTTCTCTTCCACGATCGAAACTGAGAACAAGCCGATTCAGAAGAAGATTCTCGAGCGCGTTAAAGAAATTTTCTCGTGACGGGCTAACAGGCATGTCCTGGAACCAGCTCACCCTCGATGTCCCGGATGAACTTATCGACGCCGTCGTCGGAGAACTTGCCGGCAATGATGTCGCCGGTATCTGGGAAAGTCCGTCGCCCGAAGCGGGCTTGACGCGGCTCGTCCTTTACTTCCACCAGCGATCGAACCTCCACGACATCGAGAACGCCGTAGGGTCCATTTTTCAGCGCTCCCAGAAACAGAATCCCTCCATTTCGCGGGCCGTCGTCGAGGACCGCGACTGGACGGCGGAATGGAAAAAGTCGTACACGAGTTTCCCCATCGCCGATGATTTCTTTGTCATCCCCAGCTGGGAGGATTCGATCTGTCCCGAGGACCGTCTTCCCATTCGCATCGACCCGGGACAGGCGTTCGGAACAGGGACCCACGAAACCACCCAGATCACCATGGAAGCCCTGGCCCGGTGGGTCGAGCCGGATCATGCCGTTCTCGATGTCGGCACGGGCTCGGGAATCCTGGCGATTGCCGCGCGGCTGCTCGGCGCGAAACTCATCTTTGCCTGTGACAATGATCCGGTCGCAAGCGAGGTTGCCCGCGCCAATATCCTGCGCAACGCCGAAGACGCCGTTTTCGTATTCTGCGGATCGCTGGATGCGGTAAGGAGCGCTTCGGCCCGCCTGATCCTGGCAAATCTCACGGCCGACGTTATTACGAACCTGCTTCCTGAATTCAACCGCGTGCTTGCGCCTCAAGGCGTCGCGATCCTTTCGGGGATTCTCCTGGAGCAGGCCGAAGATCTGCGCGACCACATGACGCACTACGGATTCAGTATCCACGAAGAGATTACACGAGGCGAGTGGCTGGCCGTGGTGATCGAGAAACATGGCCGTTAGGTCGATCTATCTTGCCGAGCCTGCAATCGCGGAGAATCGAATTCACATCAGTGGAGAAGAGCACCGCCACCTTATGGTGGCGCGGGCCGAGGCCGGTGAGGCCGTCGAAATTTTCGACGGCAAGGGCAGTGTCTGGACCGCGGTCGTGGAATCGATTGGCAAACACGCGACGATCGCGGGAATAAGGCAGTCCCGGAAAGTAGAGCGCGATAAGGCCGAGGTTATCCTCGGTCTCGCGCTGATCCGAATGGCGGCCTTTGAGCTGGCGCTGGAAAAGGCCGTCGAAGTCGGCGTCTCCAGGATTGTGCCTTTTCCGGCAAGCCGTTCCAATGCCGTGCCCGGAAACCGGCATGACCGCTGGCTGCGCATCCTGATCGAGGCAGCCAAACAATCCAAACACTATTACCTGCCCGCTCTGGATTTACCCCGAAGTTTTGCCGAAACGATCTCCCTGACCGCTTCGTCGAAGATACTATTTGCCGAAAACGGCGGCGGCCCGCTCAAACCCGCGCTTTCCGGCTCGCCGGTCTTGTATCTTGTGGGACCGGAAGGCGGCTGGACGGACGCGGAACTCGTCTCGGCGCGCAGCGCAGGTTTCAAAGCGGTGTCGCTTGGAACTGAGATTCTGAAGGCGGAAACAGCGGCCATCGTCGGCGGAGCTCTTATCCGGTATGCAATTTCCCCTGCCCGGGCTAGCGAATCCTGTTAAAATACGAATTCCATTATTTGTAAAGGATCCTTCCAACACACTCGAAATGACAACGGAGCCCGAATATCAACCTGTCTCGGAAACCGAGACCCAAACCAGAACACTGCCGAACCCCGCGGCTGTTGCAGCCGCGCCGGCCGGACCGACCATCGTCGGAGAAATTCGCGGCTGGGCCCGCGACGTTTTCTTCGCGATCGGTACGGCGATCCTCATCGTTGTTTTCCTGTATCAACCTGTAAAAGTCGAAGGCACCAGCATGTTGCCGGAACTGGTCGATCAGGAACGCATTTTCGTCAACAAGTTCGTTTATAAGATCGAGAAAATTCAGCGGAAGGATATCGTGGTGTTCTGGTACCCGCTCGACCCGACGAAATCCTACATCAAGCGCGTCATCGGCATGCCCGGCGACGTGGTCGAGGTCCGCCGCGGGATTATCTATGTCAACGAGAAGCCGCTGGATGAGCCCTATCTCCTGCCCGAATTCATCGATCACCGCACCTATCCCCCGGTATACGTCGAGCCTGGACACTATTACGTCCTCGGCGATCACCGCAACCAATCGAACGACAGCCGCATGTGGGGGCAGGTCCCGGAGAAATACATCTACGGAAAAGCCGTTTTCAGATATTGGCCGATGAACAAATTGGGATCCTTAGATTGATGTGGGGGGACCGGCCAATGCCAATCCAGAAGGCCGCCGCTAAGCGCAAGTCCTACAGCGCGAAGCCCAATCCCGCGAAGCGCAAGTGCGACAGCACGAAGCCCAATTCAAGGCGGTGTACCAACTACGGCTGGCCGGTGGGCCCGACATTTCAAAGATGAAAAAGACGGCGACGTTGCTGCTCGAGGACGGGCGCGTTTTTCGCGGCAACGGACACGGCTTTGAAGGCGAAGCCGTTGGCGAAGTCGTTTTTAATACTTCAATGACGGGCTATCAGGAAATCCTGACAGACCCCTCTTATGCCGGCCAGATCGTCACCATGACGTATCCGCTGATCGGCAACACCGGCGTCAATCCGGAAGATGTCGAATCGCGGAAGCCCTTCCTCGAAGCGTTCATCGTCAAACGGCTCTCGCCGGTTCCCAGTAACTGGCGCACCACGGAGTCACTCGACGATTACCTGTTGAAGCACAGGATCCCCGTCATCTCCGGAATCGATACGCGGGCCCTCGTGCGTCACATCCGTCTCAAAGGTTCGATGCGCGGAATCGTTTCACTGATCGACCACGACGAAGCTTCGCTTCTGAAGAAGGTCAAGAAAGCGCCGGAAATGGTCGGATGGGACCTGGCTTCGAAGGTTACGATCGACAAGCCCTACGACAACGGCGACAAGAACGTGAACTTCGTAGAGTTCTCGGGGCTGGCCGAGTTTGAGCCCTGTCCTGTTCATGTCGTCGCATACGACTACGGTATCAAGTCGCATATCCTGCGGAATCTGTCGCGCTGCGGCGCCACAGTAACCGTCGTGCCGTCGATGACGTCCGCCGAAGATGTGCTGGCGTTAAAGCCGGACGGCATCTTTCTCTCGAACGGGCCCGGCGATCCCGAGCCGCTCGAATACGCCATCAAGAATGTGCGGGCGCTGATGGGGAAGAAGCCGATTTTCGGCATCTGTCTCGGGCATCAGATCATGGGTCTGGCTTTCGGCGGAAAGACATACAAGCTGAAGTTCGGACATCACGGCGGGAATCATCCGGTGCTGAATCTCGAAAGCAAGCAGGTCGAGATCACCGCGCAGAATCACGGTTTCGCGGTCGATCCGGACAGCCTGAATCTGAATGATGTGAATATCACGCACATCAATCTGAACGACGATACGCTCGAGGGGTTGCGGCATCGCACCATGCCACTCTTCAGCGTGCAGTATCACCCCGAGGCCTCGCCCGGGCCGCACGATTCGGCGTATCTGTTTGATGAGTTTGTGACGATGATGGAAGAATTCAAGAAGTAATTAAGAATTAAAAATTAAGAATTGGGAGTTGAAACTCATTGCACTGTTCCAGAGACCGACATCTGCATTGAGAACAGATCAACCGCAACTCCTGATTCTCAATTCTTAATTTTTG
>DASXLG010000251.1 GCA_036496425.1 Terriglobia bacterium
AAAAAGGCTGGAAGAGAGCCTTTCAAAGTAAAAGATCTTTCTCTTGCGGAATTCGGCCGCAAGGAAATTCAACTGGCCGAGCAGGAAATGCCGGGATTAATGGTCGTCCGGCAGCGCTATGCTGCCAAGAAGCCGCTGGCGGGAATGCAGATCATGGGCAGCCTGCACATGACGATTCAGACCGCCGTGTTGATCGAAACGCTGGCCGAACTCGGGGCGGATGTCCGCTGGGTATCGTGCAACATTTTCTCGACCCAGGACCACGCGGCAGCGGCGGTCGTTGTTGGCCGTCCGGAAACCGGCGGTACACCGGCGAAGCCCCGCGGCATTCCGGTCTTCGCGTGGAAGGGCGAGAATCTCGAAGAATACTGGTGGTGCACGACTGAAGCACTGCGCTGGCCCGACAATTCCGGCCCGGTGCAGATTGTCGACGACGGCGGCGACGCCACATTATTCGTCCATAAAGCTCTCGAATTCGAAACCGCCGGCAAGGTTCCTTCATTCAACGCCGCATCGGATCCGGAAGAGTGGGGCGTGATCCTCAGCACGCTGTCGCGTGAATTGAAGGAGCGGCCCGGTGCCTGGTCGAAGATCGCGAAGGCCATCAAGGGAGTGTCGGAAGAGACGACCACCGGCGTGCACCGGCTCTATCAGATGGAAGAGGCCGGCAAGCTTCTGTTCCCGGCGATCAACGTCAACGACTCCGTGACGAAGAGCAAGTTCGACAACATCTACGGCTGCCGCCATTCCTTGCCCGATGGATTGATGCGCGCGACCGACGTGATGCTCGGCGGAAAAGTTGCTGTCGTGCTCGGCTTCGGCGAGGTCGGCAAGGGCTGCGCGCAGGCTCTGCGCGGACAGGGCTGCCGCGTGATCGTTACCGAAATCGATCCGATCTGCGCGCTGCAGGCGGCGATGGAAGGCTATGAAGTAAAGCCCATCGAGGATGTTGTTTCGACGGCCGACGTCTTCATCACGACGACCGGTAACAAAGACGTCATCACGGTCCACCACATGGCCAAGATGAAGGACAAGGCGATCGTCGGAAATATCGGCCACTTCGACAACGAAATCGACATGGCCGGATTGAAGAAGGTGAAAGGGATCCAGAACATCAACATCAAGCCGCAATACGATGAATGGAAGTTCCCGGACAACCACAGCGTCATGATCCTGGCCGAAGGCCGCCTGCTCAACCTGGGCTGCGCCACCGGCCATCCGAGTTTCGTGATGTCGGCGTCGTTCACCAACCAGGTTCTGGCGCAGCTCGACCTGAAAGACAACGGCAGCAAATATGAAAAGAAGGTCTACATGCTGCCCAAGAAGCTGGACGAGGAAGTCGCACGGCTCCACCTCGATCATCTTGGAGTGAAGCTGACGAAGCTCACGCCCGAGCAGGCCAGCTATATCGGCGTGCCGGTCGAAGGGCCGTACAAAGCTTCGCATTACCGCTACTAAGAATAAAAGGGGACAGGTTACAGCCGCAGATGCCGCGGATAACGCAGATGGGGGCATCCAAAAAATCATTTGCTGCCCCCATCTGCGTTATCCGCGGCATCTGCGGCTATAACCTGTCCCCATTTTTCGTCAGGGAGGTGACGGATGTTCGTGCGGAGTTTGTGTATTGCCTTAATGTTGTTGGCAGCTCAGGCGGAAACGACCTTTACCGTCGAATACAACGGCAAAAAGTACGAGTTCCATATTCCTGACCCGGATTTGCAGAAAACTCCCGTCTGGGCGCCCAATCAGGACAATCCTCCGTTATCTGCGCGCCGCGCGATCGATATTGCCAAGAATGAAATCGCGACGTTATTGCCGAATGGAAAAGACTGGCGGCTTTACGAGGTAACGCTCCGGCCGGTCGATAATCACTGGGTTTATCTGGTTCAGTTCCTTGAGCCGTTACGCGGCGACGGCAACGGCCGGCAGCTTTCCAGTGGATTTCAGGTTGTCGTTCTGATGAACGGCGTTGCAGTTATGCCGCGTGTTTCTGGCTGATGCAGATCAGGCAGCGGGTTCGGCGGGTCTCTTCGCCAGGTCGAAAATAGCGTTCACAAGATCTGCCGGTTCGAAAGGCTTCAATATATAAGCATTGAAACCTGCCGACCTTGCTCTTTCATTGTCGCCCGGGGACGAATATGCGGTTAACGCGATCGCTGGAGTGAAGCCCCGATATTGTTTGTCGTGCTGGCGGATGGCGGCAATCAGCGCGAATCCGTCAGATCCTCCCAAGCGTATGTCCGATACCAGGACGTGAGCAGGAGACCGCTGTTGTTGCTTGATCGCGGCGTCAACCGTGTTGGCTACAACGACATTCGCACCGGTTTGTCTCAAAACTGCCTGAATCAATTCGCACGTATCGAGATCATCTTCGACAACTAGGACGGAGATGCCCTTCAATAAATCGCTCATAAATTTTGTCTCCGAAATCTGCTCTTATTATACCCCTTACTGGCTTTATACCGGCGGCTACAGAATCCGCAATGGCGACCCGCCGAGCAGACTAAAGTCGATCGTTTCGGAGGCCTGCAGCGCCGCAACAACAGATTTTTATTCTTTTATCCGGCTCATGACGTGGTCATTGATCCACTTCTCGTCCCACCATTCCGTGGGATTCACCGGAATGCCCTGCAGGAACAAGCCGAAGTGCAGATGGTCGCCGGCCGCGAGACCGGTGGCGCCGCTTTTTCCGATGACTTCCTTTTTCTTGACGGTTTGTCCGGGTTTGACATCGATTTCGCTCATGTGACCGTAGAGCGAAATCAGGCCGGCGCCATGGTCGATCATGACCGCGTTGCCGTAGATGCCGAAATACTCTGCAAGCACAACCTTTCCATCGTTGCCGGCTTCGATCGGTGTGTGCTGGACGACAGAGAGATCGAATCCGACGTGATCCTGCTGGTCGACCGGCTTGCCGTCGTAAACGTAAGTGCGCCGGTCCGCGAAGTACGATTCCACTTTTGAATTGCTCAATTGGACAAACGCATCGTGCCACAGGAACTCGCCGGGAGAGTTTTTGGCCAGCTCTGCGATTCGCGCATG
This sequence comes from Terriglobia bacterium, assembly GCA_036496425.1. Taxonomy (NCBI): domain Bacteria; kingdom Pseudomonadati; phylum Acidobacteriota; class Terriglobia; species Terriglobia bacterium. The sequence goes on from DASXLG010000251.1 coordinate 3,043, forward strand.
ATCCTGCTTGCGCAGGTCGCTGTTGATTTCGACGAAGTTCTTGACCGGATCGCCGGTGTCTTTAACCGAGGGTGTATGCGACATGATCTCCGGAACGACTTTCTGGATGAGACTGTTTTCCAATGGAATATCCCGCGACCGGAATTTCTTGAGGAATACTTTGTGCCAGAAGTCGGCCGTGACTTCATTGCCGGCGGCGTCGCGGGCGACCACTTTCATCGGTGTATCGGCCGGCCAGTCGTATTCGAGCGCGAACAGAGCGAGATGCAGATCCTTGTCGAATTTGTAGCCGGGGAAGAAGTGGGAGCCGACCTGCACGCCGGATGTCTCCACATTGTCCGAGACGCGATAGACGACGCATTCCGATCCGCCTTGATTGATGTAGTGCTGGCCTTCCATGACCTGGACCGTTGGCGGCTTGGTGTCGAAGGTAAAGTCCTTTGAGGCGTCGGTGCGATTTCCGTTGAAAAAGTGGCGGAGGGAATTGTCGGTGGCGGTGACGCTCAGGCTTGCCGGACCGTCTTCGGCCTTGTATTTGTCGGCGATGAGCTTCCCGACGTCATAAGTAGTGGTTTTTTCCTGATGAAGAGAGTCGTCCGCAAGCACAACATCCTTGTCCTTCTGCCTGAGATGAATGGCTACGTGTTTCAGGCCGGTCCCGGCATCCTCGACTTTCAAGCTCAGGGCCGGCGCGCGGCCAAGAATTTTGAAGTCACGATTGAACATGATCTCCGGAGGAGTCCCTTCCCAGCGCGCGTGTGTAACGCCAACCGCAATCACACCGAGAACAACGACAAACAAACCAAGAATAACCAAAACTTTCATAACAAAAAGTGTAACAAAAAAGGGACAGATCACTTTCCGCGGGATCTGTCGCCAGGTTTGTTTCGTTACTTCACAATTCCGTCGGCGGAGCGGGGCCGTGGCGCAGCGGGACATCTTTGATCAGCAGATTCAGGATGCACAGGGCGACCATCAGGCCGGCGCTGATCATAAAGATCCACTCGATCCCACCGAGCAAGGCCGTGCCGACGCTGGCATATAAGGTCTCGAGCGCGTGAGGGCCGTTCTCGAAGTGTTTGAAAGTCTCTTCCAGCTGCGGCCGCAATTGAGGGAGCAGCAGCGGATTCGAGAAGGCCGACATCGCCTCCGGAGGTATACCCTGCGGCACGGCGTTTGAGAAATCGTGATGATAATTCGTCAGCAGAAGACTGCCGAAGATCGCAACGCCGACGGTGCTGCCGATCGAGCGGAAGAACGTGGATGTTGCCGTCGCCACACCCATGTGCCGTTGCGGAGCCGTGTTTTGAACCGCAACCGTATAAGCGGGCAGCAGAAGTCCCATTCCAAGACCGGCCGTGATCATCGCCAGAATGACGTCTAACGGCCGCGTGGCCAGGCCCATTCGCGCGAAAAGAATCGTTCCGATCGTCACCAGCACGGAGCCGGACAGAAACGGCATCTTGTAGCTGCGGAGCCGAAGCGTGATCTGGCCGCAGACGAAGGTGCCGACCACAATGCCGAGCATCAACGGCGTGAGCAAATTTCCGGAGCGCGTCGCCGTGACACCCAGCACGCCCTGCATGAACAGCGGCAGGTAAATGATCATGCCGAACATCGCGATGCCGACCACGAAGACGCCGATGGAACACATGCTGATCACCGGCTCACGGAACAATGACAGCGGAATCATCGGTTCGATGGCCTTCGTTTCCGCATAAATGAAAGCGCCCAGCATCGCAGCGGACAGCACGAGCAGCGATTCGACTCGTGCTGAAAGCCAGCCGTAATCGGTGACCCACGTCAGCGCCAGCAGCAGGGGGACGACGCAGAGTATAAGCGTTGCGACGCCGGCCCAGTCGATGTGTCTCTTGACATCCTTGGGATGCCAGAAAGGAAAATATAGATACAGCGCAATGACCGCGATGATTCCGACCGGCAGGTTGACGTAGAACGTGGCTCTCCACGAAATGTCATCGGTCAGCCACCCGCCGAGTGTCGGGCCGAATACCGAAGCCATCCCCCAGGCCCCCGAAAAAACGCCCTGATATTTACCGCGCTCCGCCGGCGAAAAGATGTCTCCGACGATGGCGAAGGTGAGGCCGGTCATGATGCCGCCGCAGATGCCCTGCATCGCCCGGAACAGGATGAGTTGATTCATGCCGTCGAGCCCGATCGATGAGAACTTGCCTGCGGCGCCGCAGAGCGCCGACGTCAGGACGAAACCTGCCGATCCGCCGAGCAGAAACCATTTTCGGCCGTAGATATCCGACAGCTTGGCGAATATCGGAACCGAGATCGTCGAACACAGCAGGTAAGCCGTCGAAACCCAGGGATAGCGATCGAAACCCGAAAGGGAGGCGATGATCCGCGGTTCGGCCGTTCCCACAATGGTCTGGTCCAGAGCCGCAAGCAGCATGGACAGCATCAGCCCCGCGAGCGTCCCGATCATTTGCGGGCGCGTCAGTTGCACTCGTCCCGATGTAAGCCAGACTTCGGGCATGCGCGCTGGAGCCGCTGCTGTGGACTGGTTCAACATGCGCGTCCACAGTAACTTAACCGCATGAAAAGGGGAAGGAACCACAAGAAGCACAAAAGGCACAAG
>DASXLG010000252.1 GCA_036496425.1 Terriglobia bacterium
CTGCGTCATCCGCGTCATCTGCGGCTAAAACCTCTACCCGAAAAACACGGCAGCGTCATCAAAAACTTTAGGATCGAGAAGTTTCTGCGTCAGCGCTTCTTCAATCGGGACGGCCATGATTTCCGTTCCGCGCAGAGAAGCCATGTGGCCGAATTGTTTTTCGCGGATGAGTTCGACAGCCTTCAGGCCAAACCGGGTCGCGAGTACGCGGTCATAAGCGGTTGGCGTTCCGCCGCGTTGCACGTGGCCGAGGACGGTGACGCGGGTTTCGATTCCGGTCCGCGCTTCGATCTGGTCGCCCACCCAGTGGCCGATTCCACCGAGTTGCGCATGTCCGAATTCATCGAGGTGTCCGGCTTTCGCCATCACCTGATGCGTCTCATCCGGCATGGCGCCTTCGGCAACAACCACGATGGAAAATTCCCGGCCGCGTTCGATGCGTTTTCGAATAAGGGAGCAGACCTCGTCGAGATTGAATCGTTTTTCCGGGACCAGAATGCAATCCGCGCCGCCGGCCATGCCGGAGTGAGTGGCAATCCAGCCGGCGTGCCGGCCCATCACCTCGACAACCATGACCCGCTGATGGGATTCGGCGGTCGTATGCAGGCGATCGATCGCTTCAGTGACGATCTGAACCGCGGTGTCGAAGCCGAAGGTGTAGTCCGTTCCCGCCAGGTCGTTATCGATGGTTTTGGGAACACCGACTACAGGATAGCCTTCCTGTTTGAACAGCCTGTTCGCAACACCCAGCGTATCTTCGCCGCCGACGGCCACCAGGTAGTTCAGGCCGAACTTCTTCCAGTTCGACTTGAGTTTCTGAACCTGCTCCACCTCCTTGAATGGATTCGTACGGGATGTTCCCAGGATCGTGCCGCCTCGCGGAAGAATTCCCGTAACAGAGAAATCGGTAAGCGGCTCGACCAGCCCCTCCACGAGGCCCGCCCATCCTTTTTTGATTCCGAGGACTTCGTAGCCGAGCGCGCGGGACCGGCGAACCACGGCGCGGATCACGGCATTCAAGCCGGGACAATCGCCGCCGCCAGTCAGGATTCCGATTTTCTCCATGGGCATATCCTCCGCTTCTATAATAAGGCATGCGTGTTTTGGCGGTCGACACGAGCTCTGAACGGGGAAGTGTCTGCATTGCGGAGAACGCGCAAGTTCTCGGCGAGGTGCGTATTGCCTCGTCTATCCAGTATTCCGAACGGCTTTTCCGCTCTATTGAGTTCTTATTCCAGTACTTGCCGTTTCAACTGTCCGACATCGATTTATTCGTTTCCGCCAGGGGCCCCGGCTCCTTCACGGGGCTGCGAGTCGGCCTGGCGGCGATGGAGGGATTCGCCGCCTCTCAGGGGAAGGATGGGGCAGGCGTCACGACACTGGAGGCATTGGCCTGGAAAACAGGCATTCGCGGCGCGCTCGTTGTTCCGATGATCGATGCGCGGCGGGGGGACATTTATGGCGCGGTCTATCGCCGGAGCGACGAAAATGGCGCCGGCGATACTCTTGTTGAAGAACGGCTGCCTATCGTGTTAAAACCCGCCCAATGGCTGGCATCTTTGCCTCCAGTTCCTTTAATTTTTTGCGGCGACGGTGCGGCGCGATATCGCTCTTTGATCGAAGGACAACCGGGCTGGGCCGTCCACCCGATGGACCTGTATCTGGCCTCCACGATTGCGGAGCTGGCGCTCACGTCGAACAGCGGTCCGCTGGCGCCGCTTTATGTGCGCAAAACGGATGCGGAGATTGCTCGTGAAAGCATTGGAAGTCCGAGTTCGTAAAGTCCGAAAAGGCGACATCGATCGGATTATCGATATCGAGCGGTCCTGGCACCACCTGTCTCACTGGTCGGTCGACAGCTACTACCGCCTGCTCAACGATGACAGTTTTACCTCCAGCTTTGTCGCCGAAATCGATGACGAAGCAGCCCGGCCTAAAATCGTAGGATTCGTCATCTTCCACATCGCCGCGGATATATCGGAGATCTACAACATTGCGGTCGAAAGCGGCCAGGCGCGGTCGGGCATCGGCCGGGAACTGATGTCCGCGGCGATTCAGGAATCGCGCCGCCGCAGGGCGGAGAAAGTCATTCTCGAGGTGCGTAAATCCAACAACCCCGCCATCAATTTCTACCTGAAATTCAACTTCACGATCGCAGGCGAACGGAAGAATTATTACTCGAATCCGATCGAAGACGCCTACGTCATGGAGTTGGCGATTTCGGATTGAAGTGATTGTTACGCGTATGTTACGGTGACCGTAAGGTCAAAGTTTCCATCCTTATAGGAGGAGCGCGATGATAATGAAGGAGGAGGAGATCAAAGACTATTTGATCTCTGAGAACGTGGAGTTTCGCCGTCTATGCGAACAACACAGGCTTTGCGAAGGCAAACTGAACGAACTGAATCGCCACCACATGACGGAACACGACCATCTTGCAGAAATTCAGCTCAAGAAAAGGAAACTCCAACTGAAGGATCAGATGAACTCGATTGTTTCCAGATTTCGAACCGAGTTGAGCCACCAGCACACATAATCAACCCCGGAACCGGGAAAATCATTAGCCGCAGATGACGCGGATGACGCAGATGGGGCGCCTCAAAAGTTCGTTTTTGCGTCCCATCTGCGTCATCCGCGTCATCTGCGGCTAAAAC
>DASXLG010000253.1 GCA_036496425.1 Terriglobia bacterium
AAAAGTCTCTGGCTTACGGCTCGCGGTAAGGCAGAGAAGAAAAAAGTCTCTGGCTTACCGGCCGCGGTAAGGCAGAGTAGAAAAAAGTCTCTGGCTTACCGGCCGCGGTAAGGCAGAGAAGAAAAAAGTCTTTGGCTTACCGCTCGCGGTAAGGCAGAGAAGAAAAAAGTCTCTGGCTTACGGCTCGCGGTAAGGCAGAGAAGAAAAAAGTCTCTGGCTTACCGGCCGCGGTAAGGCAGAGAAGAAAAAAGTCTCTGGCTTACCGGCCGCGGTAAGGCAAAGAAGAAAAAGTCTCCGGTTTGACCGGCCTACATGGCTCGTCGAGATCAAATGTCCCGCTCGTTATCTATCGTTGGCCGGTTTGGGTGACCGCCGAGCCTTTAGTGTATGGTTTTGCCGCAGGTTAGGCTCCATTTGCCTGGGAATGATAAAGCGTCCATCTTTAGTGACGTCATCCGGCCGTTCGGAGGCAGCCGGTTTCGAAAAGAGAATGGGGAGTGTTAGTACCGGCCATACGGGTATAGATGAGCGTAAACATGCGACAATTCGCCGCATTGTCAACGAACGCCCGTCCGCCTAGCATTCGATTCCGTGAGAGAAAACTCGGTTCCGGCTCTTGGATTACTGGCCGTAATTTGTCTGACTTGCGCGACGATGACACTTGCGACGGTGTTTGGCACCGTCCGGGGAATTGTGCACGATCCACAGCACCGGCCGATCCCGGGTACGAATCTGACATTAAAAGCGACGGACTCCGGCTACACCAGGGCAGCAACCAGTGACGCCGACGGCCAGTTCATTTTCGACGCGGTTCCTGTCGGAGTCTACACCATCACGGTGGCCAGTCCAGGGTTCGCGGCGGCGCAAGAGGCGGTGACGGTTCTTTCCGGATCATCGCCTGTGCTTCATTTCGAGCTGCGGGTCGCCTCCAGGACAGAAACGGTCGATGTTGTAACCGAGGAGTCTCCCGGCCAGGTGGAATCCGTGACACCGACGACGCTGATTGACAAGGCGCAGATCGCGTCGACTCCAGGCGCGACGCGGACCAACAGCGTCGCGCTGATTACGGACTATGTCCCCGGTTCATACGTCACGCACGATCAGTTGCACATTCGCGGCGGCCACCAGGTGACCTGGCTGATCGATGGAGTGCCGATTCCCAACACGAACATCGCCAGCAACCTCGGGCCTCAGATCGATCCCAAGGACATCAACACGATGGAAGCGCAGCGCGGCAGCTACGCCGCAGATTATGGTGATCGTACGTACGGTGTGTTCAACGTGGTCCCTCGTACGGGATTTGAGCGGAGCAATGAGGCGGAACTTCTGATCAGCGCGGGTAATTTCTATCAGACCGACAATCAGTTCAATCTGGGCAGCCACACCAACCGGTTTGCTTATTACGCGAGCGCCAATGGGAACCGGACGAACCTCGGCCTTCAAACTCCGACCTCTGCGGTTATACACGACGCCGCAAACGGAAACGGTGGGTTCGCCTCGCTGATGTATAACGCGGGTGCCCAGGACCAGCTGCGGCTGGTGGGACAGATTCGACGGGACTTTTATCAGGTGCCGTTCGACCCGAACGATCCAAATACAGCGGGCCAGTTTCTTAAAGATGTGAATCGGGAAACCGATTCTTTCGCGACGTTCTCGTGGCTGCACACCGTCAGTCCTGGACTTGTCGCGACCGTTTCACCGTTCTATCACTTCAACAGCTCAAATTACGAAAGCAGCCCCCGCGACCTGCCGAGTTCCGCAACCGAGAGACGTTCGTCAAACTATGAAGGCGGCCAGGCCTCACTCTCCTGGGTCCGGCAACGCAATAACCTTCGCTCGGGCGTTTATAGCTTCGCGCAACAGGACAGCCAGTTATTCGGATTAATCTATAACGATCAGAGCGCGCCCAACCTCAGCCCTCCGGATGTCGAAAAGCCCATCGGGAGCCTTTTCGCGGCTTACATCGAAGATCAAATCAAACCGGCCTCATGGCTGACTCTGAACGGCGGCCTCCGTCAGACCCACTTTTCCGGCGCTGTGGTTGAGAATGCGTCCAGCCCGAGCGCAGGTATATCGATTCGAGTTCCGAAGCTTAACTGGGTCTTCCGCGCCTTCTATGGACACTTTTACCAGGCGCCGCCGCTCCTGACTGCATCCGGTCCTCTTCTGCAATTCGTTACCAACCAGAACCTGGGATTCGTTCCGCTGCAGGGGGAGAGGGACGAAGAGCATCAATTCGGCGTCACGATCCCGTGGCGAGGCTGGACCATCGACGCGGACAATTTTCTAACCCGCGCAAAGAACTTCTTCGATCACAACAATCTGAATAATTCTGATGTCTTCTTTCCCATAACGATCCAGGGCGCGCGCATCATGGGATGGGAACTAACACTGAGATCACCTCACATCCGCAATCGCGGTCAGGTATATTTGACCTACTCGAACCAACTGGCGCTGGGTTTTGGCGACGTCAACGGCGGACTGACCGACTTCTCGTTCGGAGACGGGTTTGGCCTGCTCGACCACGATCAACGAAACACTTTGCATGCCGGCGGTCAATCCAGCCTTCCGTGGAGCCTGAGCGCCTCGACGGACGTGTATTACGGCTCGGGCTTCACCAACGGCGATCCAACGATTCCCGGCGATCATCTTCAACCACACACGACATTCGATCTTTCCTTCAGCCGAACCATCGGTGAAAGCATGGTCCTCAGCCTCCAGGGAATGAATGTCGCGAATCGACGTGCGCTGCTGGACAACAGCTTTACCTTCGGTGGAACCCATTACCTCAATCCCCGCGAAATCGTCGTGCAGGTTAAGTATCGATTTCACTACTGAATCAGTAACGACTGCCGTAGGCGTCAGTTCTCTATGGGAGTTCGCTCTACCTGGTCGATAACCAGAATTTCGACGGGGACGCGCTGCGCCTCGAGCCGCAGGTTGATTTGACCGTGACGGGCAAAAGCGTTGCGAGTATAAGGAGCCCCTTCATCGCCGGACCTCCCGGGCCGCAGCCAGCTCTCTCTTATCGAGGCCGATCCGAATCTCTACCTGCGAGTCGAGAGTCGGAATGATGCTCATCGCCAGATGTTCGGGATTCCGATCCTACGTCACGTTGAAGAGCAGCTTGAAACCGTAATCCATATGGAGCTGCTGGTGACAGTGGAACAGCGTAAGCCCTTCCATTGCAGGAACAAAATCTACCGCGATTTTCCGGAAGCCCTTGACGAGAACCACATCCTTCATCACGCCGGAGGTTGGCCTTCCGTTAACGTTCGTCAGTTCGAAGCTGTTCCGGTGCAGGTGGACGGGGTGGGCATCGTCGGTCTGGTTATCGAAGATCAGGCGGTAGAAGGATAGGCAATTCAAACGGGCTGTGGCCAGTGCCGAGGGGCGTTTCGTGTCCGGTGAATCGCGTGTAATGGGTTTTATGTAAACAAGGGGCTACTGGTGGGAGCTGCCCAGCAACAGACAGTCGAGGTGAGACCCACCGCCGATTAGCCGCAATGAGAAAACCCAACTTGTAATTCCTATGCCAGCCATCGCGCTTACAAGTTCGAACTTGAGATCCCCATGCCTGGCATGGGGATCACAAGTTTGAATTGAGAGTTCTCATGCCGGGCATCGTGAACACAAGTTCGAAATGGGAATTCTCATGGCCGGCATGGGGATTACAAGTTTGAACTGAGAAATCCCATGGCCGGCATGGGGACTACAAGTTCGAATTGGGAAATCCCAAGCCTGGCATGGAGACTACAAGTGTGAACTGGGAAATCCCGAGTCTGGCATCGCAACTACAAGTTCGGTCTTGGGATTCCCAGCAAAAAAATGTTTCGAAACGAAACATCCTGGTCTGATTTCCTGTAAATATTTTTCTGCCCTAACTCGTTCGTTTTCTCCCGCTCACGGCGATTTGCTCCCCGGAGACCTCATTTTCGCGTCTCAGTTCCGATTTTTAAAACGGTTCCATAAGTATGAGGCGCGAAAAACCGCCTCAAATCGAACACAGAGAGGAGGTGATAACGATGAAAAGGAAAGAGATCAAGGCATTGCTTGGCTTTGACGGCGTATCGGATGGGGATGTGCTCCACCGCGGCGTCAACCTTCAGACCAATTTGACCGGTAATTCGCATTTTCCGAATCCGCCGGTCGATCTTGCCGTCCTGCAGGCGGCGCTGGAGACGTTTGCGGCATTGATTGCGCAGGCGCTCGACGGCAGCAAGCAGGTGATCGCCCGGAGAAACCAGCAACGGGTGACTGTCATTCACATGCTGCGGCTCGTGGCGCGCTATGTGGAAATGGCGTCCGGCGGTGAGTTCGCCGTGTTTCAGACCAGTGGCTTCCAGGCCGCTGAGATTACGCGGGCGACGCCGCCGCCGTTGTCGGAGAGGATCCGCAAGCTCAAGCGCGGAACCCATAGCGGAGAAATCGTCGCGTGGATACAACGGATGCGTGGCGCTTCCGGCTATCAATTCCGCTGGGGCCAGGCGGTGACCGGCACAGTTCCGGCCGTGTGGACGACTCTCCCGCTTACACGTGTCAAGCAGGCGGTGACCATTACCGGCCTGACGGCGGGGATGACGTATATGTTCCAGGCGCGTGCATTGGCCCGGAACAAGTTCACCGACTGGAGCGATCCGGTCACGTTCGTCTGCGGATAGCCAAGCCGAATCCGTCGGCACCAGCCCGGGGCGGTTTTGCAGTCCCGCACCGGGCTGGTGACAGGCGCACTTACCGATTGTGATATTCGGCATTGGTATTGCCGAATTTCCTGAAATATGGCAATGATGTTGCAGAATGTACAAGCGGACACTTCCAATCCGGGACCTGGTGCGGCGGCGGTCACTGTTTCTGATGGGACCGCGGCAAACTGGAAAGAGCACGCTGCTTCGTCACCTGTTCCCCGACGCCCGCTATGTCGATCTTCTCGAGGCGAATACCTTTCGTGAATTAAGCGCGTACCCCGAAACGCTACGGCAATCGATCAAGCCCCATGAAAATCTGATCATTATCGATGAGGTGCAAAAACTGCCGGTTCTTCTCGATGAAGCGCAAGCGATGATCGATCGAAATAAAGCGCTTCGATTTATCTTCACGGGGAGCAGCGCCAGAAAGCTGAAGAGCGGCCACGCCAACCTCCTCGCCGGCAGGGCATGGTTTTTGCGCCTGCATCCGCTGGTTTCTGAAGAAGTGTCGTACGGCCTCCTTAACAAAAGACTGAACGTCGGCAGTCTGCCGGCCGTGTTGGATTCGGCGGATGCGAGAGAAGATTTGAAGGCGTATGTCGGCGTCTATCTTAAGGAAGAGATCCGCGCGGAGGGGCTGGTGCGCTCGATTGAAAGCTTCTCGCGCTTTCTCGAGGTCGCGGCGCTCACCAATACTCACATCCTGAACTACACGTCTGTGTCGAGCGACACGGGCATACCGGTTCGCACAGTTCGTGAACACTATCAGATGCTGGAAGACACGCTCATCGGATTTCAGCTTCCGCCGTATCGCCGGAACCTTAAGCGCAAGCCGGTATCGACGTCGAAATTTTATTTCTTCGATGTCGGTGTCGCGAATGTCCTGATGAGAAGAGGCGAGATATTACCCGGCTCGGAACTGTTCGGAGCCGCCATTGAGCACCAGGTTTTTCTCGAGCTTCGTGCGTATTTGGACTACCGGCGCCTCGACAGGGAACTGACATTCTGGCGCACTCACTCGGGCTATGAGGTCGATTTTCTCGTTGGAGATCATGTCGGCATCGAAGTGAAGGCTTCAAAGCGGGTGTCCTCAGCCGATATGAAAGGATTGCGGGCTCTCTCGGAAGAAATAAAGCTGAAGAAGAAGATTGTCGTATCGACCGAACCGCTGGAGCGCATAACCGAGGAGGGAATTACAGTGCTTCCCATAAGAACATTTTTCGAACAGCTATGGGAAGACCGCCTGCTCGAGTGACCATCGGTCGTGTTACAAGCTTATTCTGTAAATACGCAGGAAAATCAGTTAGATCCCTAAGAAAGACTAACGCAGAAGAGACGTAGATGTTAGTGCGGACACCTTCCGATAGACAAACGCGCCGAACGGGAACACGGCAATCAGCTTTGCATTAGCAATGCTTCCCACTCAATCAAGAGCCGTTGTAATCTGTGAGGCATCGTATGCAGCAGAAGTGCATCCTGTTATCTCTACTGATCGCATTCTTTGGAGCCGGAATGCCGTGCATGGCGCAGACACCAGCGATAGTGAGTTAATCGCCATGCCAGTTCACCACGTTCCAAGCGCAGGCGGCGTTCGTGGAGCGGTATTACACCCAGAGCGAATACGAGGCAGCAAAGGATAGCCGCACTATTGAATGTTTCAGGATTCAATACCTCAGCGATGGGCTGAACGGAAACAGCCCCTTGCCGTCCTGCCGTGACGGAAGATATTTCGATTCCGGCGGCAACTGCAGCCCCGGAGCCACATGTCGTAGCAGCAGGCAGCTCACGCAAAAAATCGGCTCAGTACTCAGGCAAGGCTATCTTGTCGGCAATATCGCGGCCGACCACGAGATCAGCAATCCATGGAATCTTCATCAGACTCATCATCCGATTGCGCATGAACAGCGAAATTTTCGACCTCGGCGCAAAGTAGCCGGCAAAACGAAGCGCAGCTTCCTGTTTCTTGAGAACAAAGGGAGCGAATAATTCTTGGTATCGCTCAAACGCGCGTGAGTAGTCACCTTGGCATCGGTGAAGCTCGCCGGCGACAATATATGCGGCCACCATGGCCAGAGCCGATCCTTGTCCTGCAAGCAAAGAGACACATGACGCCGCATCACCGACCAGGGTAACGCGCCCGCGTGTCCATAGGCCCCGTTCCGGGTGCATCCGAATCTGGCTTACGCGGTCGAAGTAGAGATCGTTGCTATTGTCGAGCGCATTCAGTATCTGCGGACACTCCCACCCGCTGCGCCCAAAGCGCTTCCTGAGCAGAGCTTTTTGGTCGCGAACGCTATCATTTGCCGCCCGATCGATTGATTCATCTTCAAAAATGAATAGGAACATTGTGCGGTCGCCGCGCATCGCGAATCGTGATACCTGCTGTCCCACCTCGGTATACATCACGTAGCCGAGTTCATCTCTCGGTCTGTACCCTGCGGCTTCGAAGGCTGCTACCCTGTAACCCAGGTATTTCTCATACTGACGTTCCGCACCGAACACGAGTTCGCGCACTTTCGAGTGAAGCCCGTCCGCACCGAACACAAGATCGAAATCCCGGGCAGGCCCCTTTTCGAAGCTAACGTGGACAGATGTTGGCGATTGGTCGATCCTGGTGACACTGTCGCCAAAGATGGTTTCAACCTTGCCTTCGATTTTCCCGAAGATTGAAGCAGCCAGATCGCCACGGGGAAGGCTGGTAAAGCGACCTTGAGCTGCCCGCGCGAAGGTTTCGGCGGAAAATCCAGCAACGCGTTGTCCCTTCCTGTTTGCAACCCGCACCTCCTTTACCCGATATCCCCTGCCGGTGATTTCTGGGAGCAGACCCATGCGCTCTGCGATCTCAAAACCTGCACCGAAGAAGTCGATGATGTAACCACCCGTTCGCAAATGAGGTGCTGCTTCCACGATAGTGGCCTGCATGCCATAGTGTGACAGCCAGTAGGCAAGCGTTGGCCCCGCAATACCGGCACCCGAAATCAGGACTTTTAGGACGTTAGGCAAATACGCCATCCTTGACTGGAAAACAAAAACCCACGACTACCTTATTACCGGGCTTCGCTGCTAAAATCGAGCGAGACGTCCACGATTCCGATTTCCACACGGCGATTCTTGGCACGGGCTTCCGGCGTCGTACCGGGCACGCGTGGGCTGGATTTGCCATAGCCACGTGTCGTGATGATCGAGGAATTCAGACCGGCTTCGACCAGATAATCGCGCACGGTGCGAGCGCGGCGCTGAGACAGATCGAGGTTGTACTCGTCGGAACCAATGTCGTCGGTGTGGCCATAGACGTAGATGGAGTATCCCTTGGCGGTAAGAAGGACTCCAGCAATGCGACTCAGGAGTTCGCGATTGTCGGCACGCAGCGTGGCGCGGTCGAAGTCGAATTGAACGGCATTCTCTCCAAGATTCATCACAAGACCAAGCGCCGTCCTTCGAGTCTCGACGAGCGCGCCTAGCGCTTTTTGCAGGCGACCCAGATCCTGCTCCCGCTGCTGGCGGATCTTTTCCGCTTCCGCGAGAGCCGAGCGCGCCTGTTCAGCCGATGTCTGCGCCTCGGCTTGCGCCTCGGCTGACTTCTTCTCCGCTTCTGCGCGCTCGGCCTGCGCCTTGTCCCGTACCTCGGCTGCTGTCCTTGCATTCTCCTCGGCGCGAACCGCTCGGGCGGAGGCCGCCTCTACGACTTCGGTGAGCAGGTCGATGCGGTTTGTCATGCGCTCCAGTTGGTCGCGCAGGCTTGCGGTTTGCCGCTGCTGCGATTCGACTCGAGTCCACAGGTAAGCAACGAGGCCGAACAGGGAAACGGCCAACAACACGGCAAGCCGGAAAGATTTGTTTGGAATAGCCATACTCAAATTAAATCAAAAATTGGAAGGAAGATGTGAATCGCGTCGCAGGTCGACAAATTCCACTTCTTATTCAAGGCCGCGTGCAAAGCCTGTGGCCCTCGCAAGTTGACGTCATTGCTACAACGACAAGAATGAGTGTCTCTTCGAACATCCCGGTGACCATCCGTCCGCGAAAGCGCAAGGCGTTAAGCTTTCTCTCCGTCGTCCGGTTGCGCAGGTCGCTATCGATTTTGTTCGCTCCCGACCGCACCGAAGGAGCCGAAAGACGGCAAGCGACGGCATGCTTCTCCAGTTGAATAACGGCAGCATCATTGTGACGGCGGCGAAACAGGGGAACGGCCACCTCTATGTTCGAACGAAGGATGTGACGGTGTCCGTCGTCGGCACCGTATTTCTTGTGAATGCGGAGGAGATCGGGTCGCGAATCGCTGTGATTCAAGGTGAAGTTCAGGTATCGCAGGGAACGAAATCGGACAAATTGCGTCCAGGCGAGCAGCTTTCAACCAATCCCCTCATGCCGTCGATTCCAGCAAGTGAAGAGCTTTCCTGGAGCCGGAATGCAATCGCCCATCTGGCCCTGTTACAACAATCGATCGCGATTCCGGCCGCCGCTTCTTCCAGCGCAGCCCAGGAACGGCTTGAATTTGAAGTTGTATCGATCCGCGCTCCGTCATATCCCCGAGTCCCGCGGTTCGCCTGCCGGGGGACCGACGGCACCTTCGAGCCGCGCAATAGTTTGTTTTGGACGGCTTCCGCGTTTACGGAGGTCGGGTATAAGGATCAAGTTCGGGAAGGGCCGATGACCGTGCCTGTCGGAAGGTGCATCGGTCAGCCGGATTTTCCGAGTCTCGTATCGGCCGCATATGACGTTCCACGCTACGACATCTCAGGCGGTCCGCAATGGGCTCAGGGTGTTCGGGTATCCGGTATGATCCAAAGATTCAGCATCGAGGCCAAAGCCGAAGATGTTACCAGCGCCACGAAGGAAAAGCTCCGGCAGATGCTTCAATCCATGCTGGCCGATCGATTCAAGCTCAAGTTCCATTGGGAGCCGAAAGAGTCGTCCGGGATATGTACGTCTATCTCCAGGCCTATGAACGCGACGCCGATGCGACTCAACCGGTCGGTGTGTTCGTGACGTTCTTTCGCGGCGCCGAACGCATTCTCGACTTGCCCTTCACGGTGACGGAGGGGATGGACCCGAAGTCCAAAGCGCTTCCCCTGAAGCTGTCCGTTTCATTGGAGTCACTCCAGGGAGGCGAATATGTCTGCCAGATCACGGTCATCGATCCCGCCACAAAGAAGGCAGCGTTCTGGCAAGCGCCTGTAAAAGTCGTGCCGTGACGCGCTTCGGCGCTCGGGTTCGGTTTCCTGTTTCAGCCGTGCTCGATTCAATTCTCCGTAGGCGTCTTTTCCAGGTGCGTAATGACAAACATGTCGATGGTGTCCTTCCGGGCTTCGACGCGCAGGCCGTATTTCCTTACGGCTTCGGAGAAGGATGGCGCCGGTTCGGATGGACCACGATTACCTTCAAATCCTCGGGGCAATCCTGCGTCCGTTTCCGCCGCGAAAGTGAGGATGAAATCGTAATCACCATCGATGCCGGTAGCATCGACAACGGGCCGGCTGGTGAAACGGCTGGCGACACCTGTTAGTGTCAGGAGGCTCGCAGATGGCGCCGTAATGGTCATGGCAGACAACGATCCACCAAACGCTACGCCCGCCCTGGGTTTTCCATCCGTTCCCATGGCCATCGTCTGGTTGGGCGCTATCTTCTGCGCCGGCTTCAACTTGGGTCCGTCTTTGCCAACCAGGAGCGCGTAAATTTGCATTTCCTTTGGTTCGCGTCGCCATGTGAGCTTGAATCTTTCCTCGAGCAGCGTCTGAAACATCTCTGGAATCTGATCGGTTGTCGCGCCGGCAGGGAGCTTGGCGTCGACCGCAAAGCGCACGCTGGACATCCATTCCGGTCCAACAATCTGGAAATCGCTCACTTTATATGCCCCACGAATCGCATCGCGCAATGTGAGGTTTCGGTAACTGACCATCGAGGGATCCGCAGACATGGTTACAAACACGGAGTCGTTCGGATCCACGGGCTTCACAGTCGCAAGCTCAAAGGCGCGCTTCGCAGGCGGCTGCTGGGCCATGGCCCCAAAAACCATAAGGCTGCATAAGAGGGGAAGAGAGCCGGCGATAAGCTTCATATGTGGGATTTTATCGTGAATTTCGTCAGGAATACGATGCGCCTGCCAGAGCATAGAGGGTCAATAACATGGCTTTACCAGCGAATTGCGGAAAGTAACTGCCCTGCCGAGCGGACGGACGATGTTGCCACTCACCTGCGATTCCCGTCAATCCGGCAAATGCCGCGGCAGCCAGCGAGAGACGGGCAAGCCGTGATCATAGGCGGGCGATGCTTCTCGACCGCCGGCTTTATGCTACAGTGCTAGGCATGAAAGCCAAGAGACAGCGCCGTGCCGGAGCAACGGAAACCGTGGGAGTCTCGCTTGATCCTGCTACAAAGCGTATGCTCAAAAAACTTGCGGCACAAAAGCATCAAGGTAATGTGTCGGCGCTGATTGCGGAAATGGCGGAGAATGCCGTTCGACAGTCGGCGTTTGAAAAGGCTTGGGCTTGGTACGGCGGCCCTGAGCTGACCAATGAGGCCAGAGATAACATAGACGCCGAGTTGGAAGAAGGCTGGCGTCTCGCACGAAGGCTTGTTGCAAAGAAGAAACGCCGCCGAAAAGCGGCATGACCAGCCAGGGGCTCACGTTCGATACCGGAATGCTGATCTCGCTTGAACGGCGCAAGCAGCGCGCATGGGACGTTTACCGGAGAGCTCGCGAGCGGCATGCTCCAATTACGATTCCCGCACCGGTGCTGGGTGAATGGTGGCGTGGGCGGACCGATCTCCGGCAGGCTATCGTCGATTCGGTTCGTGTTGAACCGCTCAGTGGCCCGATCGCAATTCTGGCCGGTGAGGCCTTGGCTGCCGTGACGGACGGCGGCACGATCGATGCATTCGTCATGGCCGTTGCGGCGCTTCGCGGCGATGTGGTTTATACCGGCGATGTAGCGGATCTGCAAAAACTAGGCGCCTTTTTCCCCGGCGTCCGGGTTCTGTCCATTTGAAGGCCACGGACGCATGATGGATTCCCTTCTAAGGGATCTGAAGTATTTTTCATGAAATCCGCATAAGCGCATGGACAACATGGTCTAGTTGGTCTAGTCTGATGTTATGGGCAATAAATCAGGCTACAACATTTACGAGGCGAAGACGCGATTATCGGAGCTGGTCGAAAAGGCGAGCCGGGGTGAAAAAGTGATCCTGATGAATCGCGGTGAACCGGTCGCCATGATCGTCCCATTCCGTCCCGCACGGCGCGCGCGAAAGCTCGGATTCCTTAAAGGCAAGGGCCGTCTGCTCGCAGGATGGGATAAGCCGATCGAAGATTTCGCTGATTATCAGTGAAATACCTTCTGGATACGCATACGTTCTTATGGTCGGCGTTTGAACCGCGCAAGCTGTCGAAGGCAGCGCTCGCCGCGATTCAACAACCCGATTGCGAAGTGCTCTTCAGCATGGCATCGCTCTGGGAAATTAGCATTTTGCAGAGCCTCGGGCGGATCGAGCTCAAGATCAGTATCATCGAGATTGCCCAACTTGCAGACTCTGAACTCGCCGCAACGCTTGTCCCGATCGAACCCGTTCACCTCGATAAGCTGCGCCTGCTTCCGTTCCATCATCGTGATCCGTTTGATCGATTGCTGATCGCGCAAGCCTTAACGTTGGAAGCCAAAATCATCGGCAAAGATGACGGCTTCGATGCCTATGGAATTCCGCGCGTGTGGTGACGTCCTTGATGCGTTCTGAAGATATCCATCATGTCGTCCGCATCCTGCGGAAAGAGATCCGGCAATGGCCGCTTCCTGCCATCGGTCACTATGTCGAGACGCCGTTTACAACGCTGATTTCCTGTATTCTCAGCCTGCGTACGCAGGACAAGGCGACGAACGCCGCCAGTGCAAGGTTGTTTGCGATTGCAGATACGCCGGAAAAGACGCTCGCGACTCCGGTCGATGTTATCCAGGAGGCGATTTATCCGGTCTCGTTTTATCGGGTCAAAGCCAAGACCATACACAAGATCTGCGATCAGCTGATGACGCGGTTTGGAGGAAGGGTGCCCGGAGGGTTGGATGAGTTGCTGGAATTGCCGGGCGTCGGGCGCAAGACCGCGAATATCGTCGTGACGCTTGGATTTCGCAAGGCCGGCATCGCCGTGGACACGCACGTCCACCGGATTTCAAACCGGCTGGGATATGTGCGAACGAAAACGCCGGACGATACGGAAATGGCGCTGCGGAAGAAGCTGCCGCGGCGGTATTGGATCATATTCAACGATCTGCTGGTCGCATACGGCCAGAACCTGTGCAAGCCGCTCAGTCCATTTTGTTCGACGTGTAAGATCGCGGTGTACTGTAAGCGCGTGGGCGTCAAGACCAGAAGGTAAGGGGAAATCAGCCAAAAAAGGCACAAAAAATCATTTTGTGCCTTTTGTGGCTAATTGTCTTAGTTCCTCAAGGAGATCCAGCCGGAATTCGTTTGCTTCAGCGAAGCCTTCAAGGTCGGGCACCTTATTCAAATCGACCTCGCGAGCGCAGGTATTACAGCCGTCGGTCGCGTAAAGAACGTGATCTGTGCTGGAATATGCCAGCATACGGGGACTCTCACTGTCGCGGAGAACCCGCCCATTCTTCTCGTATGCATCGGGGTCCACCAGCCAGACATCCGGGCTTCCCAGCCGCCGGATGGAGTCGGCATCGAAATGAATCAGCTCTGAAGCGGCCGCGGAGAGCGAACGCTCGTGAAAGAAATTCATTTTTCCAGCTCGCCGGCTACGATGTTCAGTGAGCCGAGTGCCGCGACGGCGTCGGACAGGTATCCGCCCTTAACCATGTGGCTGAAGGCCTGGAAAATGTAGAAGCAGGTGCCGCGGCAGCGCAGGCGGTACGGGCGTTTCGTGCCGTCGCTGATGAGATAAAACCCGAGTTCTCCGTTTGCCGCTTCCCAGTAGGAATAGACTTCGCCGACCGGGGGCAGGATGCCGTCCTGAATCAGTTCGAAGTGATTCATCAGATCTTCGATATTCGAGTAGACGCCTTTCTTCGGCGGCAGGCTGATCCTGCGGTCGTCGATCTGGACCGGGCCTTCGGGAAGATTCTCGAGCGCCTGTTTGATGATGCGGAGGCTTTGCCGGATCTCTTCCACCCGGACGAGGTAGCGGTCGTAGACATCGCCCTTCTCGCCGACCGGTATGTCGAACTCGAACTTGTCGTAGTCGTAATTGGGGAACCACTTCCGGACATCGTAAGGCACGCCGCAGGCCCGCAGCGTCGGACCGGTGAAGCCCCAGTCGATGGCGTCTTCCGCTGAAATCGGAGTGATGCCCTCGGTGCGCATCTTGAAAATCTTGTTCTGGCGATTCATCTTCTCGATATCATCGAGATATTTCGGAATCGTGTCGAGCAGCGTCCGGGAACGCGTGACGAAGTCTGCAGGAATGTCATCGGCCAACCCGCCGATGCGGACGTAGCTGACCGTCAGGCGTCCGCCGCAACAGGATTCGAGCAGATCGTAGATCTCTTCACGCGGCCGGAATCCATACCAGAAGTTGCTGATCGCGCCCATATCCACGAGATTCGTGCCGATGCAGACAAGATGATCGGCAATCCGGCTGAACTCCGAGAGGATGACGCGGATATATTGCGCGCGCTTCGGAATTTCGACGCCGAACATTTTTTCAACCGACATCGCGTAGGCGACGCCGTTCATCATGGCCGACATGTAATTCAGGCGATCCGTGTAAGGAATCACCTGCCAGTACACGTGGGTTTCGGACATCTTTTCGAAGCAGCGATGGAGATAGCCGATCTCGGTGTCGGCGTCGATGATCCTTTCACCGTCCACCGCAACCTGCAGGCGGAAGGTGCCGTGCATCGCCGGATGCTGCGGGCCGACGTTCAGGATCTGAGGGTGCGCCAATCCCATCGATTCGGCATATTTCTTCGCGCGCTCGACGACGGGCAGGTCGTCGGTTGTCGTGCACGGCGTGCGCAGGCCGGGAGGGAAGTCCTTCCGGAGCGGATGCCCGACAAATTGGGAGTGCGTCAGCACGCGCCGCAGGTCGGGATGACCGTTAAACCGGATCCCGTACATGTCGTACGCTTCACGCTCGGACCAGTCGGCGCCTTTCCAGATATCGGTTGCCGTATCGATTGTCGGATCGTCGCCCGGAACCGGCACCTTCAGCCGCAGCCGGTGCTTATTCGAGAGCGACAGCATGTGATAGACAACGTCATATCTCGATGCGCGCTCGTTGAGATAATCGACGGCCGTGACGTCGAGGAGCATTTTGAAATCGAATTCCGGATCGCTTTTCAGCGCGCGCAAAACCGATTTGGAACTCTCACGTTTGACCGTTATGGAAAGATCGCCGCGGAATTCGCGCATGTGGAGCACATCGTTCGGAAACTTCCGCCGGAAGGCATCTGCGATCGGCCCCTGAACTTCCTGGTTTTCTTCGAGGAACCGGACCAGGCCGCGCGGCGGGCCCTCGAGGCCGTGAACCGTGGCGTCGAGTTCGGGTGTTTTCAGCTTGGTCTGGCGCGGGTGGCGCTCGTAGGAGAGCCTGGTATCGTTTTCGACTTGCTGTTGCAGTTTGATAACAGCATCCAGCACGGCTTCCGGTGTCGGAGGGCAGCCTGGAATATAGACGTCGACCGGAATGATCTCGTCGATACCCTGCATCACATGGTATGCGCGATAGAAGCCGCCGCAAGTCGCGCAAGCGCCCATGGAAATGACCCATCGGGGCTCCGCCATCTGATCGTAGATCTGTTTCAGAATCGGGCCCATTTTGTCGTTAATGGTGCCCAGGACCATCAAAACATCCGACTGCTTTGGCGAAAACCGTACGACTTCCGATCCAAACCGGGCGATGTCATAATGCGACGACACGGTCGCCATGAATTCGATTGCGCAACACGCCGTCCCGAAGGGATAAGGCCAGAGGGAACTCTTGCGCGCCCAGTTGATGAGGGAGTGATAGGTGGTGGTGAAAAAGCTCTCGTGCTCTCGCTTGGTTTCGACTTCGGCGACACTCATAAACTTTGATTGTAGCATTTGAGTGAGGCCGCCATCTCACATGAAGGCGTTTTTCGAATACCTCGAAGCGCAACATGGTTTGTGAGCGACCCCCTGACGGCCGCTTCGCGGCGCCAGGGGGTCGCTCACAAGCCATTTCGAAATGGAACGCGTGGTTTCAGGCCGTGCATCGACTGCGCAATAGCGGCAATGTGCTGCGGCGTCATGCCGCAGCAGCCGCCTGCGATGTTCAGCCAGCCGTGGGCGGCAAAGTCCCGCAGAATCGCAGCGCTCTGCTGCGGTTTTTCGTCGTAGCCGCCGGATGAATTCGGCAAACCCGCATTGGGGTGACAGCTGATATAAACATTCGCGATCCCCGAGACCTTTTCGATGTACGGCTTCATGTGCCGTGCGCCGAAACCACAATTGATGCCGACGGAGAGTAACGTTGCACCGGAGATAGCTTTCCAGAATGCTTCGAGAGTCTCACCGGCCAGAGTGCATCCCTCCTGCGTGATCGTCAGCGAGACCATGACCGGCACGCGGCGGCCGGCTTCGCGAAAGTATTGGTCGAAAGCAAAGAGCGCCGCTTTAGCGTTGGTGGTATCGACAACGGTTTCCGCCATCAGGAGATCCACGCCGCCATCCATCAGTCCGCGTGTCTGCTCGTAATAGGCAGCGGTGAGCGCCTCGAAGGGAACAGGGTTTGACGGATTCCGGTTCGTCGGTCCGACCGCGCCGGCAACGAAACGAGGTTTATCCAGGGCGGCGCTTGCCGCCTGGTCTGCGGCGATCCGTGCGATCTTCGCCGCCGCGAGATTCAATTCGTAAACGGGCGGCGCCGTCCCGCGGCCGGACATCGAGATCGCATTCGAATTGAAAGTGTTGGTCTCGATGATGTCGGCGCCGGCATCGAGATATTGCTTGTGGATGTCTTGGATGAGATCCGGTTGCGAGATATTCAGGAGATCGGGAGGGCCTTCTATGCCGGGGCGGTGTGCCTGGATCATCGTGCCCATCGGTCCGTCGAGAACGAGAATTCGTTCGCGGAGGAGCCGCTCGATGGCATTCATGTCACACCCGGATCAATCGTGGTGCCTGGGCAACCGGATGCCGATACTGACCATATTGCCGTTGAAACCGTGATTGGGTTGCGTCAGCCCGGCGTTCGACATATGGAAGTAGCGCCACTCGATCACGTACCTCGAGCGTTCAATGCCGACGCCGCCTTGCGAGAGGAACTGGACGTTGCCGCCCAGTTCCGAGGCGCGATTGTTGATCGTCGTGTTTAACGGTCCGGATCCGACATCGACGATCGGCGTGGTTCCAAGCAAATGTCCGCCGGTAAAGCGAAACAACAAGGTGTCGCCGTACATGTGCCCGCCTGGATGGACAGAATTCCCCAGGATGCCTTCGCTGATGACCTCAAAGCGCTTCATCGGCAGCCGCGAATTCGGGGAGTTCCACGCGATGATTCCGATCTGCGGCTGCGCGTAAAACATATTGATGTGAGAAATGTTCCGGGGAATCGCGTCTTCCACGCCATAGGCGGCCTGAAAGCCGAAAACAACACGGTCGCTCAGGCCTTCAGAATAAACGGGGAAGGAACACAAGAGGCACAACAGGCACAAGAAAACGATAGCCTTCACGTCAGTGCGTGAGCGCGTACATAAAGAAGTTGACGGCCATACGGAAGGCGTATCCCGAGAAGCGGTCGGGATATCTGGGGTCGTCGGACCACTCGTAGGCATCTCCGAGATCGGTATTGTGGTTGATGACCATCATCAGCCGGCCGTTGTCATCCCAGATTCCTTTGCATTCGGCCTGAAATCCATCCGTCTCCCAGGTGACTCCGCCGTTAAACGCATAGGCCATGCTCGGCGTTTGAATCAGATGGTCGATGTCATAGAAGACGTGAAAGATCGGATGCTCGCGGGGAATGTCTTTGATTTCGCGGTTGGGAAAGACCTTGCGGATCTGCCGCTCGAAAGCCGACCACTCGAAGGTTCCCCAGAAATCATCGACGATCCAGAAGCCGCCGCGCTCCAGATATTGCCGCATGGTGGCCGCGTCATCGTCGGTGAGAACCATCTGTTCGACTTCGCTGGAATAGACCAGCGGGTATTTATAAAGGTCGGGATCGTTGATCGGAATGAGACGTTCGCCATCCGCGATATTGATGTTCGTCAATCGCTTCAGTACGTCAATCAGATGCCGGTCGGCGCGAGGATAGTCCGTATACCAGTTCTTGTAATATCCGGGTATTCGCCCGTTGTAGATCAAACGGGCGAATACGAATTGGTTCGTCTCTTGTGTGAAGTTGTGGGGAACGCGGTGAACATCATCGTAGCTGCCGATGAATCCGAACTCGTCTTCTTCCTGCGCGTACACAACGGCAGCGGTAATGAGCGCTGCCATAATGATCAAACCAGTAAAAAACCGAAACCGCTTAACTGGCGTACCGCTACCCTCTAGTCGTGCTTTTCGGGCTCCGGCGTTTCGCTCATTGCCTTCTTGAAGCCGCGGATTCCTTCGCCAAGACCTTTGCCGAGTTCCGGGAGCTTCTTCGGGCCAAAGGTAAACATGGCGATAATCAGAATCACGAGCAAGTGCATCGGTTGAAGCAAACCTTCGAACATATTGAGACACCTTTCCTTCGTTGAAATCGGACCCCTATTTTAAACCAAATTTGCCCTCTTGTCCGGATAGAGTTAGAATCGGTTAAAATCTGTGTTTTATGCATATTAGCGATCCTGAAGAGGTAGAAACCGTACTCGCGTTCTTTCGCACCCACCTGGGGCGGGAACTCAATCTGGCAATCGCGGTATTCGACGGACTGACCCAGCATGAGCGAGTCAAAGTCACGGAAGTCGAGGCAGCGCCGGCGCGCATCGAGCTCGACGTGGTGCAATCGAAGCGTAAGCTGACGATCGACCCGAACCAGTTTTCCTTTTCAACCGTTTCTCCGGACCATACCCGGCTCGAGATCGGCCGGCTTCTCGGCTCCAGCATCATGATCCGGCTAACGGTAACTGAAACCACTTGATCCTATGACTCCTGGGGCTCTTCGGCTTCGTCCGTGCCGGGTGCGACTGCAGGGGCGCGGCGTTCTGCCCAGCGGTGAACAAGCAGGTACATTGCGGGTAATACCAGCAATATCAAGACGGAGGAGGTCAGCATTCCGCCGACGACAACCCGGGCCAGGGGTTTTTGCGTTTCCGACCCGATGCCCGTTGCGACTGATGCGGGAAGCAGACCGATCGCGGCGGACAGCGCCGCCATCAAGACCGGCCGCAATTGCAGCTCGGACCCGCGCGAGACCGCATCGCGAAGCGGTACGCCATCCTCCCGCAATTGCTGAATCCGTGAGACCAGAATCACTCCTCCCAGCACCGAGACGCCGAACAGCGAGATGAAGCCGACGGCCGCAGCGATGCTGAAATTAGTGTGCGTTACAAGGAGGGAAAGCATGCCTCCAATCAACGCCAGAGGTACTGTTCCGATCAGAAGCAGCGCATCGCTCATGCTCCGGAACGCGCTATACAGCAGGAAGAAGATAATGAGGAGGCTGATCGGCACGACCACCTCAAGGCGGGCAACAGCGGCTTGAAGCTCCTGAAATTCGCCGGCCCATTCGTAGTGGTATCCCGCCGGAAGCTGGACCTGGTCTTTCAACTTTTTCTCGGCTTCCGCGATCGTACTCTGCAGGTCGCGGCCACGGACACTGAATTTGACGGGAATGTATCGAGCGTTGTCTTCTCTATAAATAAAGGATGCGCCGGTTTGCTTGACCACATCGGCGACCTGCTTCAGCGGTATGCGTCCGCCGTCCGGCGTACTAACCGGAATATTCGAAATCGCATCGACGCTCTCGCGATATTCGGGCAGAAAACGAACGACGACATCGAAACGACGCTCTCCATCGAGCACCTGTGTCACCGCCTGTCCGCCGATCGCCGCCTGCACAACGCCGTTGACGTCGTTCGGCAGGATACCGTAACGCGCTGCGCGTTCCCGGTCGACTTGAATGAGCAGATTTGGCTGGCCGAGCTCGCCGATCACGCTGAGATCTTCGACTCCCTGCACGGTGCCCATCACTTTGGCGATCCGGTCGGCGGTCGACTCCAGGTCTTCCAGGTTATTTCCGAATAATTTGATTGAGTTCTCGCCTTTCACTCCGGACATCGCCTCTTCGACATTGTCCTGAATGGTTTGCGAGAAGTTGTAGTCCACCCCCGGAATCTGACGCAGCTCGGCTTCGATCTGCCTGACAAGTTCTGGTTTGTCGATGCCCGGCCGCCATTGGTCACGGGGCTTCAGGTTGACAAAGAATTCGCAATTGAAATAGCTGGTCGGATCGGTGCCATCATCCGGTCTGCCGAGCTGGCTGACGACGTCCGTTACTTCGGGATATTTTTTGAAGGTGAGCCGCATCTGGTCGGCGAGCTGCCGCGCATATGAAAACGAGACCGTGTTCGGCATGTTCGCGCGAACCCAGAGGTTTCCTTCCTCGAGCTTCGGCATGAATTCGCCGCCGATGAACGGCAGCGTGGACAGCGTGACGGCCAGCACGAGAACCGCGATAATTACGGTCACCCACGGTCTGGTCAGCGCACTGCCGAGGCACTTCGAATACACGCGCCGGATTCCCCGGACAACGAAAGTTTCGTGTTCCTCGGCCTGAGGTTTCAACACCAGCGAAGCCATGACCGGCGAGAACGTCAGAGCCAGAAGCAGCGCTCCCGTCAGCGCGAAGCCGTAGGTGAGGGCCATCGGGCCGAAGACTTTGCCTTCGACTCCCGTCATGGTGAAGAGTGGAATGAACGCCGCGACAATGATGGCAGACGAAAAGAAGATGGGTTTGCTGACTTCCTGCGCGGCGAGCACGGTGGTGCGGCGGATGTTATGACGATAGGGATTGGGCTCCGATAAATGGCGGTAGATGTTCTCCACCATGACGACCGACGCATCGACGATGATGCCGAAGTCGATCGCGCCCATCGAAATCAGATTCGCGGATTCGCCTCGAAGCACCATCAGAATGAACGTGAATAGAAGTGACAACGGAATGGATAGCGCGACGACCAGCGAAGCACGAAGGTCACCGAGAAAGGCCAGAAGAATCAGCGCAACGAGCAGCATTCCCTCGATCAATGTGTGAGTCACGGTGTGCGTCGTGAGGTCGATCAGGTTGGTGCGGTCGTAATACGGAACAATCTTCATGCCCGGCGGCAGAATTCCGTTGTTCAGCACCTCCACCTTCTGCCGAACGCGTTCCAGCGTCGGCAGCGATTTCTCGCCTCGCCGCATCAAAACCACGCCTTGAACGATGTCGCTCTGTTCGTCCTTGCCGACTTTGCCGACCGGCACCTTGGCCCCGATGCTGATTTCGCCAAGCTGTTTCAAATAGACCGGCGTTCCATTCTTCGCCGCAACCGCGACGTTGGCCATGTCGGTGGTGTCTTTGAACAGACCGATGCCGCGAACGTTATAGCTTTGCGCTCCGATTTCGAGATAGTTGGCGCCAACGTTCGAGTTGCTCGCGGCGATCGCGCTCATCACCTGGGAAACCGATACGTTGAAGGCGATCAGTTTGTTCGGGTCCAGATCGATATGGTATTCCTTCGTGTCTCCGCCGAAGCTGACGACATCGATGACGCCCGGCACCTGTTTGAACTGGCGCTCGAGGATCCAGTCCTGCGCAACTTTCAGGTCCATCAGGCTGGCGCCGTTTCCGACCAGCTGGTAACGGTAAATTTCACCGACCGCCGATGTCGGCGACAATTCCGGCTGAACGCCCGCGGGAAGATCGACCATCTGCAGGCGATTGAGGACTTCCTGCCGGTCGTAGTTGTAATCCGTTTCGTACTGGAAATAGCACTTGATATCGGTGAGCCCGAAAAGAGAAATCGAGCGGATGTGATCGAGTCCCGGCATGCCGTTCAGCTGCGTCTCCACGGGTACGGTGATCTGACGTTCCATCTCTTCGGCCGACCAGCCCGAGTTCTGCGCGATGACTTCGATGGTCGGAGGCGAAGGATCCGGGTACGCCTCGATGTTGAGGGCCTTGAATGCATAAAGGCCTCCGACAACCAGAAACAGAGCCGCCGCGACGATCAGCAGCTTTTCGCGCAGAATGAAATCAATGAGCTTGCCTACCACGATGTCTTATTCCTTCACTTTGCTTAATTCGTTCAGGAGCAGCGCTCCGCGAGTCGCGACAACGTCGCCTGGATGTACGCCGGAGTCGACAATGAAACCACCCGCCACTTCCTGGCCGACATGGACGCTCCGGCGGTGAAAATGGCCCGGCGTATCCGCGACGAACACCACCGAATCATTTCCGTCGACGACGACGGCGCTTGAGGGCAGTGTGGCCATCGGCTGCTGTGCGGCGGAGCCGATCTTGATGGTTGCGAACATGTCCGGTTTCAGCAGGCCATTCGGATTTGGAACCAGGCACCGGACGCGCAGTGTGCGTGTCGCGGGGTCGACTGTCGGACTGATGAAAGAGATCCGGGCGGGGAAGACTTTATCGGGATAGGCGGAGACCATGACCTGGACAGGCATATTCAAATGAATGGCGGCGACGTCGCTTTCATAGACGTCGACCAGAACCCATAATTCGTTCAGATCGGTAATCAGAAAAAGAGGATCCGGCGCATCGGGCTTGACATATTGTCCCGGTCCCACTTTCCTGTCGACGATCGTTCCGGTAATCGGCGCGCGGAGCGTGACTTTCGGATCGACGGCGGTGGTTTCATCCGGCTCTTTCCCGAACAGCCGCAGACGGTTCTCGGCTGCGGCTACTGCGGCTTGCGAGCGGCGGACATCATCCTGGGCTCGTGCCAGGTCGCTTTCCGACTGTTGCAGGTCCTTTGTGGCAATTGCCTCCTGATCGTGCAGCCGCTTGGCGCGTTGCTCGGCGACCTGAGCGGCGTCCAGTCCGATCTTCGCTTTGACGAGATCGGAACGCGCCGCAGACACGTCATTCTGAGCACCAACGAAATCGGGAGATTCAACGACGGCGAGGGGTTGTCCCGCCCGGACGTTGTCTCCCTTGTTTGCAAGCAATTCGACAACGCGCCCCGAGAACGGCGTGAAGACGGGCGTCAAACGGTCTTCGTTGAAACCGACTTTGCCGGTCGCCTTCCGGTCTACGGTCACCATGTGTTCTTTCACCATGTCGGTCGAGATCTGCTTGAGCTGCTGGTCATCGACCGCGATGGCATCGCCCGAGGGTTTCTCCGCCACGGCTTTTTCCGCCGGCTTGTCCGCGGCCGTTGGCGAGGGCGCCATCCATCGCCACGCGATGAATGCAATGGCGACGGCTATGACGATTCCTAAGATCGGCCAGATCTTTGAGCGTGATTGGGATGAGGTGGGCACTTTCATTTCTCCTGATGGCTCAACGTTGAGCCGTAGTCGCCGCTAACCGTAATTGCTGGCCGGTGGCTTGTTCCAGTTGCCACAGGCTGAGCTGATAGTCGGACAACGCCTGGTTGTATGAAACCATCGACTGGTTATAGGTTCGTTGCGCATCCAGCAACTCCAGCAGGCTCGCCGCCCCCTCGTTGAAGCTGAGGGTCGAAATGCTCTTGAGCTTTTCGACCTGCGACAGATTTTCGGAGTTATAAAGGTCGAGAATCCGCCGCGCGGATTCATACGAGCGGTAGGCCTTCTCGACGTCCGTCACTGCCTGGAATTCCGCCGCTTTGAGTTGCGCTTCCGCCGCGTGTTGCTGGGCGTCCGCCTGAGTGATCGCCGCCTGATTGTTGTTGTACATGAACAGAGGAAACTGGAAGACGATTCCCAGTGAATGATCGTCGCCGACGCGCTGATATTCATAACTGACATCGAGATCGCGCCTCCGCTGCGCCTGGGCGAGGAGCAGTCCGCGTCCCGCGCCCTGAAACGTGTTTCGGGCGGCAATCACATCCGGCCGCTGGGCCAGAGCGAGCTGGCGTAATTCCGCAATCGGCTGCGCGATGGGACGGGTATCAAACGAACCGACGACCTGCAAAGGCGCGCTCCGCAGCGCATCCGGAAAGGTCGTTTGCGGATCTCCGCCGAGGGCGGCGTTCTGAGCAATCGGTACAGGCGCAACCTGCTCGGTCCGCGCGCCCAGCAGGTTGAGGATGTCCCGGGTTGCCTGATCGTAAGAGGACTGGGCCTGAAGCACTGCCGTCTGATACTGCAGTTTCCCGGCGCGTACACGATAAAGCTCCACGGGCGGAAGATCTCCGTTATCCAATCGGACCTGCGTGAGCTTCTCGGTCTGCTCGTACTGTTGCTCCGTGCCTTGCGCGAGAATCAGATTCTGGCGGGCGAGAATGGCATTGTTGAATGCCTGCCGCAGTTGAAACAGCTGATTCCGGATCGCGTCGAGCATCTGGGCTTCGGAGGTCTTCAGCTGAAAGTCCGCCTGCTCGGTCCGCAACTCCCGCTTGCCGCCGCGTTCAGTGATTTTGTCGAAGCGGAGGGTATAGGTGGGCTGGGCCCCGGCATTGGAGTCCGTTGAGAAAAACCGCGGGACATCGCCCAGCGGAGAATAGATCGGAAACTGCTCGGCGCCGACCGTAAGGACCGGATTCGGTTTGTAGCTGGCCATCAGGCGTGCCGCGCGCGCGGCGTCCACCTGATACCGCTGTGCCACGATCGTCAGATTTCTCTGCATCAGCAGGTTTTCCGCATCGGCAAGAGTCAGCCGGGACGGAATCGTTTGCTGGGTGTCCTGAGCCTGCAGATTGGGTATGCCAAAGAGAATGAGAGTCAGCGTGAAAGATATAAAGACGTTGGTTTTTCGGGAAAACATTCGTTGATCCTCAGAGTCGATACTGCCGCCCGGAGCGGCAGGATGACACACCGGTCGGAACGGCTTCAGATGGTTACAAAGGAAAGGCAGCCGGAGGAGCGCGGGGAACAAGGAAACGATGCGAGGCTTCGACAGGATATACATCTTGAGAGGTCATCAAACCCGGCGATGAGGGCATCACCGGCCGATCGAGCCGGATCCCGTCCGGGTCGTCCGCCGATCTTCGTTCGAGCGGCACGGCCAGCGTTTCGCGCGGATTGAGCGTTTCGAAGGTGGCCGCTGCGTGGGTTTTGGCGTCCGCTTGAAGGAAATCGTCGGTGTTTCCCTGCTGGAAACCACCGCGTCCGTTATTCAGCCACACGCCCGCGATTCTGCCGCTGAGCGCATGGGTCAGGACGATGTCGAGGTCGGCGTCATTATCCAGATCGACAATGGAAACCTTTAACGCGGAATCCGATGAGCGGAAGTGGAAGATCTGATTCCCGGCATGAGAAAGGCTCAGCTCCAGTTTGTAGCTGTAGCCGTACGCGCCGGAGCTTGTCCGGTCCGCGACCGCGAAATCAAGCTGCTGGTCGGCGTCCAGATCCGCAACTGCGGTAGCCCAGCCAAACGGCATGGCTGCGGTCCCGAGACGAAATGGTTGTGCCGGCGCTCTTTCGGCAGACGCCATTCCGGGAAGAATCAGATAGAGCGCAACCAGTGCAGCAATAAACACATTTGTATGGCGGGACTCGGACACGTACTGCATGCGCTGACATTGTATCAAATGAATAGGGGTGCCTTTGTTAAAAGGGGTTAACGGGAATGCAAGCCGCCGGACGCATGGCGGCTTGCATTAATCAGGGAGCGGAGAATTTCGAATAGTTTCTTTAGCGGAGCTTAACTTTCTGTTTATCCCGTCGCGGCGTAGTATCCCGTTTTGGCCCGCACCTTCAGAGGCGGCAAGCCCTTCGGCGGATCGACGTCGACGTGGATTTCACGCCAGGTTCCATCCTTGGCCTGGTTCGTCGACCGGTAACCCAGCAGGTACTGGTTCTTCAATTCGATCGCAATTCTCGTGCAGATATCGGAAAGCTGGTTGGGTGAACTCGGAAAGAAGGCGCGCCCTCCGGTCGTTTCGACAAGGTCCCGGATCGTCGTTTGGCCTCTCGTGGTGCCGATCAAGCCGATGGCGTAGATCTGGACATCTTGATGGCGCGTGAACTCCCGGATATCCGGGAACGAGTAGTGACTGTTGTTGTCTTCGCCGTCGGTGATAATCAGGAGCGCTTTTTTCGTGTTTCTTCCGCTCTTGATTTTCTCGAGTCCCATCTGCACGGCGTCGAACAGCGGTGTCAGCCCGTGCGCCGAAGCCGAGAAAATCCGCTTTTCCAGGCGCGCCAGATCGGTCGTGAAATCCTCGATGAGGGTCGGTGTATCGCTGAATTCCACTAGAAAATACTCGTCGCGGGGATTACTGGTTTTGAGGAAGGCGGTTGCGGCGTCGCGTGCCGCGGGGAACTTATCCACCATGCTGCCCGTTGCGTCGAAGATGAGTCCGACGCTGACCGGCAGATCTTCGACCGAGAAATATTCGACCTTCTGTTCGACGCCGTCTTCCAGCAAGCGGAAATTCGGGCGGTCCAGGCCGGCGACGAGGCGGTTATTCATGTCGGACACCGTCGCATTGACCAGGACAAGATTGACGTCAACTTTGAGCGTTTCGTTCTGGGCTTTGAGGGCCGGGCGGTAGCATAATAAGGGAACCAGGGAGAGGACTATGATTACGACCGCTTTCCTCATTATGCAGTTCATTATCTCCGCAAAAGCGGGATTGGTGAATGCCGTTGATGGTACAGCAAACGTCCGGGTTCAGGAACAGGTTGCTGTCGGCGAGCCGATTCAGACCGGACCTTCGTCGCGGGTGGAAGTTCTCTTGAATCCGAGTACGTTCTTGCGGGTGGACGAAAATTCAGAGGTTGTGCTCGACTCTGTCGATCTGGCCAATGTGCAGGTTCGGATTATCTCCGGCTCCGCCATTGTCGACTGCGGCGCCGTCGAGAAAAATAGCCCGATCCAGGTCACAGATGGTACCGAGACTCTCTCGATCTCCCAACCCGGCACATACCGCTTTCCGGACGGCGCAGCCGCGCCTCAGCTTGAAGATTGGAACCAGCAGCGTTCCGGAGAAATTGCCGCGGCCAACGCCAGGTCGGCGGATACGGACGCCGCGCTGAACCATCCGGGATTCCCGGATCAAGGATATCCGTACGGAACGCCCTATGGAACGCCGTACTATCCCGGCCCGGCGTGGCCCAATAGTTTAATCATGCCGGGTATCGGCGCACCCCTTGGAGCTTTCTCCTATTTTTCGCCGTACGGCGGATATGGTTTCTATCAGCCGTTCATAAACACTGCTCCGATTGTCTTGTTTAGGCCCGTCATCCGGCCTCTGCCTCGTCCTGTGGTTCGTCCTGGAGTTCGTCCGCTGCCGGTGCTGACACCGCGTCCGACGGTGCCGGTTTCGCGTCCGACGCTTATTCCATCGGGTCCGCGGGGCCCGGTACGTCCTGCCGGCGCCGGACACGTTGCTGTCGCGCACGGTCACAGATAAAAAGGGGAAGGAACATATTGCAATGTTGCAATATGTTCTTTGCCTCTTTTAGGCGGCCAGCGGGGTTTCTTTATCAGGAGCTGTTTCTGCCTTCTGCTTTCTTCTCAAACGCAGGATCGCGACCACGACGCCCAACCAGATAAGCACCGACAGGGCATCCACCACGGCGAAACTCCGGATTCCGAAAGCGAGACGCGTCCCAGTAAACACCAGCAGGGCGGAGAAGCCGTCGCCGGCCCGGGCGAAGAAGCTGTCGATCGCCAGCTTTGCCTTGTATTTCGCTTCGCGGCTTGTCCGAAGGAACAAAGCATTCCGCGCGGTATTTTGAATCGAGTAGTCGGCGCTGTTCTCGGCGATCTTCGCAATACGGATGAAACTCAGGATCGGGACAAATGCAAGGATGCTGTAGCCGCCAAGCGCGATCACCGGCAGACAGAAGAGCGCGGCGCCGATACCCATGTATTTCATCACGCGCGACACGGCGAACATCTGGATGGCGGCGCTCACCAGGTTTACCCAGAAGTAAAAGTCGGCATAGAATTCGCCGATGTACGCCTCGGCAGTGATGTGACCACCGCTCGCTGCTGCGATCGCGACAGCGTGCTGGGCCACTGTTTTTCCGAGGATGAACTCGCCCGTCGTCTTGGCGAAGTTCGACAGCAACACCAGGACGGCGATCAGCAGCAGGTAACGCTGTTTGAACACCAGTTGAAATCCGCCCGCCGCTCCGATGGGTTGCTGCGCGACATGGGCCTGCGATCGGGTCTTGTTCTTCTCCCGATAGTGAACCCAGTTGGTCAGGATCATGCAAACGCCCAGCATCGCCGCAGTGACCAGCATCATTAAATAAGGGCCGAGCGGTTTGAACATCCAGCCCGCGGCCTGAGCTCCGAAGATGGCTCCGACCGAGCTGCCGATACCGACGATCGCGAACAGCCGTTTCCCCTGCTCCTGGGTGTAGATATCGTTGGCGAACGACCAGAATTGGGCCACGATCATCAGGTTGAACAGCCCGACCCAGAGGAAGAAAACGACGCCGATCGAGAACTTCATCCGGCCCGCCAGATAGAACAGCGCAAGATTCGATATGAAAAACGCCGTCACACCATTGATCAGGTGCAAACGATTCAGCCGGGTTGCGATCGCGCTGTAGGCGGGAACGATCAGGATCAACAGCAGCGCCTGGCCGGCGCCGGCGTAGCTCTTGATCTCGGCGCCGGCGCCACCCAGGATCAGCGCTTCACGCACGGGTTTGATGATGTAGTAAGCCGTCAGAAGAGTGAAGACATTCGCCATGAGAAGCAGAGCGGTTAATCCTTCCCCCGGTTGGACGGGCGCGAAAAGAGACAAGCTCCGCTCCAGAATGTTCGGACGTTTCCCCACGCTCTTGCATGTGCAAGTCGCCTGCCAATCGCTGGAACCGCTTCTTGATTTAAGGGTTCCGGACCGTTTGTGGCGTGTGTTACTGTGGTGTTACGAAGAGGTTTTGGAAATTTTGTCACCAGTTTGCAACCTCTGAGTGCAACGCCAGCAAAGGATTTATGGACGACGGATCATCTTTTAAGGAGCCTCCGGGTAGATGGAAGGCTCCGTACTTCCGCGGAATAGCGCGCAGGAAGTGATAACCCGCACGGCTCGCTAGCCTCGCCTGTTTATCGCCTCCACTCGCTGATCTCCGGAAGCGGGTGAGTGGCGGCCTCCGCCGGTAATCCGGCAATCGGTTCGCACTCCTCCTTTTTAATATTCAATTCCGATGTGGGCCTGATGATTAAGGAAACAACCGCCCAGATTACGCCCCCGAAGCCGGCCGCCAGGAAACCGGAGGTAAAGCGGTCTGCCCGCAAGACCTCCGGCGTTTCCGAACTGCTGATCGAGGCTTCAAAGGCGGACGTTCAGGGCGCTCTCAGCCTGACGGACACCACCCTCCGCGGCCTGTCATACGAACAGGTTCAGGAGCGGCGCGAAGAGTTTGGGCTCAACGAAGTCAGCCACGAAAAGCCTCCCGCCTGGTACGTGCAGTTGATGCATGCCTTCATGAATCCGTTTATCGGCGTGCTGGTGGCGCTGTGTATCGTCTCGTTCGTAACGGATGTCGTTCAAGCGAAGCCGGAAGACCGCTCTTATAAAGAGATCATCGTCCTGTTGGCCATGGTGGGCATCAGCGCGCTGCTTCGTTTCTGGCAGGAGTACCGCTCGACTCAGGCGGCGGAAGCTCTCAAAGCGATGGTGCGGACGACAGCCTCCGTCGTCCGCGAGGCGGAAGAGAGGGTGCAAGAGATCCCGATGGAAGAGCTCGTCCGCGGCGACATCGTGCGATTGTCGGCCGGAGACATGATTCCGGCGGATGTGCGACTGCTGACCTCGAAAGACCTGTTCATCAGTCAGGCCGTGCTTACCGGCGAGTCCATCCCTGTCGAGAAGTATGACACGCTGGGCGCGCTGGTTCAGAAATCGGCGGGAGATGGAATCGACCAGGTCGCGAGCCCGCTCGAGCTTGGAAACGTCGGCTTTATGGGGACGAACGTGGTGAGCGGCTCGGCCACGGCGATCGTCGTCGCGACCGGCGACGACACCTATTTCGGCTCGATGGCGAAGGAAATTGTGGGCCGCAGGCGGGCGCTCACCAGCTTCGATATCGGCATCAATAAAGTCAGCTGGCTGCTCATCCGCTTCATGTTCGTGATGGTTCCGATCGTTTTCCTGATCAACGGCATCGACAAGCATGACTGGAAACAGGCATTTTTATTCGCAGTCTCGATCGCCGTCGGCCTGACGCCGGAAATGCTGCCGATGATTGTGACCGCCAACCTGGCCCGGGGCGCCGTCGCGATGTCGCGCCGCAAAGCCATCGTTAAGCGGCTGAACTCGATCCAGAATTTCGGCGCAATGGATATTTTGTGCACCGATAAAACCGGAACCCTGACGCAGGACAAGATCGTCCTCGAGCAGCATTACGACATTCACGGCAACAGCGATGAGCAGGTGCTCGATTATGCCTGGCTGAACAGCTTCCATCAGACCGGTCTGAAGAACGTGCTGGATCGCGCGGTCCTGGAATACGGCGGTACGCAGGGCGTCTCGCAGCGGTTGCGCGAATACCGGAAGATCGACGAGATCCCGTTCGATTTTGCGCGCCGCCGCATGTCCGTCGTGGTGAGAAACGGCGGCACGCACAATCTCCTGATCTGCAAAGGCGCCGTGGACGAAGTTCTCAGCGTCTGCACCGACGCCGATGAAAACGGCGGCCGCGAAGGCGGCATCGTCCCGATGACTCCGGAGTTGAGCGAGACGGTTCATAGCTTCACGACGGACCTTGCCGAAGAAGGCCTCCGGGTTCTCGCCGTGGCTTATAAGTGGATGCCCGCCGAAGACCGCGCCTACGGCCTTTCCGACGAAAACGAGATGGTGCTGACGGGCTTTATCGCCTTGCTCGATCCTCCAAAGGAGTCGGCGAAGGAAGCGATAGCCGCGCTCGGGCAGCACGGAATCGCCGTGAAAATCATCACCGGCGACAACGAAGTCGTGACCCGCAAGATCTGCAAGTACGTTGAACTTCAGATCCAGGGCGTTCTGCTCGGCAAGGAGGTCGAAGCGCTGTCCGACGCGCAACTCGTCGACAAGGCGAAGACCACAAATATCTTCGCCAAGATGTCGCCGATTCAAAAATCGCGCGTTATACGCGCGCTTCAAGGCGATGGCCATACGGTTGGTTACCTCGGTGACGGCATCAACGACGCGCCCGCATTGCGGGACGCGGATGTCGGAATTTCCGTCGACACGGCCGTCGACATCGCGAAAGAGTCCGCCGACATCATCCTGCTCGAGAAAAGCCTGATGGTTCTAGAGGAAGGCGTGCTCGAAGGACGCCGCACGTTCGGCAACATCATCAAGTACATCAAGATGACGGCGAGCTCGAACTTCGGAAATGTTTTCAGCGTCCTGGCGGCAAGCGCCTTTCTGCCGTTTCTGCCCATGCTGCCGATCCATCTGCTCGTTCAGAATCTGTTGTACGACATTTCGCAGATTTCCATTCCGTGGGACCGCATGGACGACGAATACCTGCGGCAGCCGCGCAAGTGGGAAGCCGGCG
This sequence comes from Terriglobia bacterium, assembly GCA_036496425.1. Lineage (NCBI taxonomy): Bacteria > Pseudomonadati > Acidobacteriota > Terriglobia > Terriglobia bacterium. The sequence goes on from DASXLG010000253.1 coordinate 31,185, forward strand.
GGATCGCGCGCTTCATGATTTTCATCGGCCCGATCAGTTCGATTTTCGATATCACGACGTACTGCCTCCTGTGGTACGTGTTCGGCTTCAATACCGCCGCGCGTCAGTCCTTTTTCCACTCGGGCTGGTTCATTGAAGGCCTGTTATCGCAGACGCTGATCGTTCACATGATCCGAACCCAGAAAATTCCGTTCATCCAGAGCGTGGCGGCGACACCCGTGATGCTGCTCACTCTCGCGATCATGGCCATCGGCGTTTACATTCCGTTTTCGCCTCTCGGAGCGAATATCGCGCTCTCGCCGCTGCCGGGACGTTATTTCCTGTGGTTGACTCTGACGCTGCTTTGCTACTGCGGACTCATTCAAATCGTGAAGCGCTGGTACATGCGGCGCTTCAATCAGTGGTTGTGAGCTCCGGAATTGAGCCGCGCAGCGGCGGCACTTGCTTTAACTCCCGCCTGACTCAGGCGATGACGCGGATGCCGCAGATGGAACGTATTAACAGAGTGTTCTTTCGTTCCATCTGCGGCATCCGCGTCATCTGCGGCTAGCTGAGAGTTCTCCCCGCCGGTATTCCTCTAATCCATGTGTTTCAGCGGTTTGCGACCCGGCAGCCCGCTTGCTTCTAGCCTGAGGAATGAATTTGCTGCGGATCTACCGTTCGGTTTGCAGGACCGCTCGTAACCACGGCAGCTGGCCCGCGCTGTACGACGTGGTCATGCGGACGACAAACCGGTGGATTTATTACAAAAACCTTCAGTGTCTGATTGTCGAAAGCATCAATACACGGTCTTTCGATTTGCCGCCGGGCTTTCGATTCCTCCGATTGGAAGAGCAGGCGCTGCTGGACTTTTCGAAGGATCCGGCAAACGAACTGCGTCCGGACTTTGTCCGCTACGCATTGGCCAAAGGCGATGAATGTTATGGCATTTTCGAAGGAGACCAGCTGGCCAACTACGGCTGGTATTCCCGAAAACCGACCCTGATGGATAACGAGGAACTGTTCCTTCATTTCGATCCGCAGATCGTCTACATGTACAAAGGATTCACTCTGGATCGTTATCGCGGCTTGCGCCTCCACGCGATCAGCAAGACGCGCGCTCTCGCCGAATTCCTGTCGCGCGGCTCGAGGGGGATGGTCTTTTACATCGAGTCCAACAACTTCAACTCCATCAAGTCGGCTTATCGGATGGGCGCGCGCGACTGCGGGCGGATTCGGGTCGTGCGGCTGATGGGACGATACATCGTTCGCGTGCAATCCGGATGCCGGCAATACGGCCTCACGCTGAATCCGAATCCCGCCTAGAATCAAGAGTGCATGACTGCGATTCAGGATCTCTACCCCGAAGACGTGGCCCATTGTTTCGGTTGCGGACGCAGTAATCCGCAGGGGCATCAGCTGAAGAGTTATCCCGAAGGCGGCGAAGTCGTCGCCCATTTCACGCCGGGGCCGGCCTACACATCGCTTCCGGGTTTTGTGTACGGCGGCTTGCTGGCGTCTCTGGTCGATTGCCATGCCATGGCGACCGCAGCCGCTGCGGATCTTGCCGGAATGCCAGTCGATTCCGTTGCGCCGCGATATGTGACCGGCGCGCTGCGGGTCGATTATCTCAAGCCGACTCCACTTGGAGTCGAACTTGAAATTAGAGGCCGGGTTAAAGAGCAGAGCGAGAAAAAGAAGGTCGTGGAACTGACAGTCTCCGCCGCGGGAACCGTCACCGTACGCGGGGAAGCAGTAGCAGTCCGTATGCCGAGGAGCATGGAGCAGCCTCCGCCAAAGGCGTGATCGGGCATGTCTAAGAATGGAGAGAACGGTTTCCAGGCATTCGTTCTTCGTGGATGTCGGTAACGTCTCGAACGTCCCGGATGTCGCGAATATCTTCCTTCGACGAGCGAGCGCGCTGCCAGGTGACATACGCGACGGCGGCGGTCCAGGTCGGGAAGAGGTCGAGGCCGGGAACCAGTTCGGCAAGCAGCGTCGGTATGAATGCCCAGTGCCAGCCCAAGATACCTGAGAGAATCGCCGCCGCAGCGACGTCGACAAGGGTATCCGCCGGCGAGAGGCCGCCAAAAGCAAACAACGGCAGCCCGATTATCTGAATTGCATCCGCCGCAATCGCCACGGTCCACGCCATGCGCACGTCGCGGGAACGGACCAGCTGCTGGAATATCTGGGTCAGGCGCATTTATCATCAGAATACACCGCTTTGGCCTTGTGCCTCTTGTGCTTTTTGTGGTTTCGTTCCGTTTACCGGCAATGGCAACGCATGTCGTGCTCGTGCATCCCGAAATTCACTGGAACACCGGAAACGCGGGCCGGACATGCCTCGCCGCCGGCGCGATTCTCCACCTCATCCAACCGCTCGGGTTTTCGCTCAACGAACGTCAGGTGAAGCGGGCCGGCCTCGACTACTGGGAACATGTCGAGCCGCGGGTGTGGCCGGCCTGGGATGCGTTTGAGCGCGAACTTCCGTCACTGGGCGTTCCGTACTTCTTCTCGGCGAAGGCCAGGCGGCTTCTTTGGGATGTGCCGTTCGGCGATCCGGAAAATGTCGTTCTCATTTTCGGTGGTGAAACCGCCGGCCTGCCGCAGGACCTGCACGAGCGCTACGCCGGCAGCTTCGTTGGAATGCCTGTCCTATCGTCTCATGTCCGCTCACTCAATCTTTCAACGGCTGTGGCCATCGCGGTTTATGAGGTCCTCCGGCAGCGGCGGCAACCTCACCACGAGGCCTGAAATACGAGGACCGTCCATCCGCTGCGCGTACCCGAACGGATATGCCGCATTCCCAACCGCAGGTACGCGAAGCGCACCTCGGATTCGAGGGACTCCGGGATGCCGGAGAGAATGAGCCGGCCGCGGCCGCCTACGCGCCGAACGAGAATCGGCGCTATCTCGACCAGCGGAGCGGCGAGCACGTTTGCCACGACGAGCGGCCAGGTCCCTTCGACAGCATCCGGTCCGCCTGGGAGAAGGTGCAGGCGGTCCGCCAGATGATTCAGTCGCGCATGCTTCGCCGCGATCCTCAGCGCATCGGCGTCTATGTCGATGCCGGTCGCGCGTGGCACTCCCATCATCAGCGCGGCCAACGCCAGCACGCCCGAACCTGTGCCGACATCGAGCACGCTTTCTGAAACGTCAATGGCCAGCGCTTCCTCGATCGCCTCGATGCAGAGCGCCGTCGTTGGATGATGTCCGGTTCCGAAGGCGGTGGAATCGGTCAATCGAAGGGCGCCCGGCGGAGCGCAAGCGCGATAGCGCGCAGCCGTAAATAGCGGAGCAGGACCTTCCTGTGGAGCGATCACAATGCCCGCGATACGAACCGCCCGCGGACTCAGCAGCCAGACCGACCCGTTGTCGCGTGCAACCGCGCGGGACACGGCCACGCCGGCCAGACCCAATGCGCCGGCTACATCGCCCGGCCTTACTCTGTCCGGCAGGATGGCTGCGATTCCGCCATGAACCGCCTCGATATCGAGCGCGCCCAGCTGAATCAGCCGGTCCAGCGCGTCGTCAGGCGGGATCGGGATGTCGATTCGATAGGGCATAGCGGCCTTCAAATTGTATCGTCGCGGGCTCGCCGGGCCACACGTAAAGGCCCGTATCCCGTCCTTCGAGGAAGGAGGCTTTTCACAAACAGTCCGTGCAGTGGACATTCCCCGCCTTTTCAAGGCGGGGTGCCCGAGCGACCAAACGTTAGAACGCTCGGGCGGGGCGGTTATTAACGAACCGCGAAGCGCACCTATTTTGTTTGAACTTACTAACCGCCCCGCCTGCGCCGCTAAGGAACCGGATCATTTTGTTAATGGCGCAGCCTCCCCGCCTTTGAAAGGCGGGGAGTGTCCATCTCACCGACTGCCTTGTTCCAGATTGTTCCAATTCATCACATCTTCGCGTCAGATCAACCTTCCGGCATCCTTTATATATAGGTTACTCTTGGTTGATGGAAGCCGTGCGAATCCTGGTATTTGCCTTTCTTGTCTTTACTTTTCCGCAATCCACCCGTCCTTCATTCGATGTGGCGGCGATCAAACGCGACACCTCGGCCGAGGGAAACGCCAGCATTGCCGCCCAGCCGGGCGGTCGTTTTGTGGCTTCCCGGATCGCGCTTCGGCGGGTGATTCAGTTTGCATACCGGGACAATCAGGAATTCATCGGCGGTCCCGACTGGCTCGATACCGACCGCTGGGACATCGAAGCGAAGGCGCCGGACGGGACCGTCCTTCCGCGCGCAGGCGTCCTGGATATCGCCACTCCCGACACCATCGCGCTGATGGTGCAATCCCTGCTGGAGGACCGCTTCAAGTTAAAGGCTCACAAAGAAATGCGGGACCTTCCTTTATATGAATTGAGGGTTGCCAAGGGCGGCTCGAAAGTGAAGGCTTCGGACGATCAGACTCCGCCCGAAGCCTTGCTCGGCGGTGGCGGCGGAGGCGGCGGCCGTCGCGGCGGCGGAGTACCCCGCGGCGGCATACGAATGGGAAGAGGCGATCTCGAAGGTCAAGCCATGTCGATGTCGATTTTTGCGACAGCTCTCGGCGCCCTTTATGCCGGCCGTCCCGTCGTCGATCAGACCGGGCTGAAGGGTTTATACGACATTCGGCTTCAATGGACTCCTGACCCGGGATTGAACGCCAACATCGGTCCCGGCGGCCCGGTGCCGGCAGCTCCCGCGGGTCCGTCTCTCTTCAACGCTCTCGACGAGCAACTGGGCCTCCGCCTGGAATCGGCCAAAGGCCCGCTGCCCGTTCTCGTGATCGACAGTATCCAGCGCCCGTCGGAAAACTAAGCGGGGGCAGGGACCTGATCTGTCTGTCCACCTCGGCATGGTTGCATCATGTCATCAACTTTGACTGCAGTGATCTGGATCTAGTTCCGGTTTCAAGGGAGGGCTGCGCCATAAACTAAATCCCGTTTCCAAATGGCGCACCCTTTCTTGGAGTACTGCGTAACCTGCTATCCTGGGCTCCATGAGTCATTCCGACGGAGACATTCCTCCAGGCGTCGATTTCCTATCCGAACAGGCCGCGAAGCAATGGGCAGAAGAAGCGGAGGCAAAGCTCCCGTCGCGAATCAATTTTTTCGCTGCCTTTGCGGACGCAATTATGGAACGGAGGTCCGCGATCCGTCAGGCCCTTGAAATCGGCAGCGGCCCCGGATTTTTAGCGGAATACATTTTGTCGCGCTGCGCCGGGATTGAGCGCTATACGCTGCTCGACTTCTCGCCGACGATGCTCGAGCTGAGCCGCAAACGGCTTCAGGTGTTTGGCGACCGTGTCGCGTATCTACAAGTGGATTTTAAGCAGGCGGCGTGGGCGGACAAGGTTGGCGCTGCTTATGATTGCATTCTCACCATGCAAGCCGTCCATGAATTGCGTCACAAACGGCATGCCTTGAAGTTTTATGGGGAGTGCCGTCGTCTGCTCAAGAAAGACGGGCTTCTTTTGGTTTGTGACCACCTTCCTAAAACGGATTCCGGGCGGGATCGGGCATTGTTCATGACTGAGGTAGAACAGCTGGACGCAATACAATCAGCGGGCTTCAGTCATGTCGAGATGCTCTTTCAAACGACTGAAAGACTTGCCTGCCGGGCGATTGAGTAGTGGATAGGTGCTTTATCGTGCTTTATAAGCGAACCGCGAAGGGGACCCTTTTTCCTGTCGGAGATTACTAACCGCCCCGTCTGCGCCGCTAAGGAACGGGACCTTTTCATTAGTGGCGCAGCCACCCCGCCTTGGAAAAGCGGGGAATGTGAGCACCCGTCACCAAGAAGTATTACAAAATCAGACTCTACCCGAAAGTTTGTCGGGCGTAATCGGCAAGTCGCGGACTCTCTTCCCGGTGGCATGGAAGACGGCGTTGGCGATGGCGGCTCCGGTGCCTGTGATTCCGATTTCGCCGATGCCGCGGGCGCCGAGCCGGTCCACATGCGTGTCAGGAACACCGATGGCGGAGACCTGGATATCGCCAATGTCCGCATTCACAGGTACGTGATATTCGCTGAGATTTGCGTTCAAGATCCGGCCCGTGTGCGGATCGACGTGAGTCGCCTCATGCAACGCGAGGCTGATGCCCCACACGATACCGCCGATGAATTGGCTTTTCGCGGTCTTCTCGTTGATGAGCCTGCCGACGTCATAGACGGCGACGACTCGCCGGACCCGAATAACACCCAGCGCCGGATCGCAGGCGACTTCAGCGAATATCGCTCCGAAGGAGTGCGGCGAAAATCTCTTCTTGAGATCAGGGTTCGGTTCGACCTTGGCCGTCGCCTCGAAGGGCGGTGTGTTGTTCTTCATCCTCGTCCGAACCTGCAGAGCAGCCTCATACACGGCCGGTGTCACGCTGGCCGTCGTCATGGAACCGGCGGAGATCGGCGCTTCGGGCAGATTCGTGTCGCCGATAACGACATCGATTTTGTCGGGTGACATTTCGAGGGCTTCGGCGGCAACCTGCGCAAGGATTGTGTAGGTGCCGCCACCGATCTCGTGTGTACCCGTTGCGACCAGGGCACGCCCGTCCGGCTTGATTCGAACCAGTGCCTGCGCAGGCCTCCTGTTGGCCGGATATGTTTCCGTCGCCATACCCCAGCCGATCAGCCAGGGGCCATCCTGCATCGAACGAGGGTGGCCGTTCCGCTTCGCCCAGCCGAATTGTTCAGCCGCTTATGTGTAACAGTCGCGCAGGTGTTTTCCGGTGAAAGGCAATTGTGTTTGAGGATCGGCTTCGGCGTAATTCACCAGACGCAGCTGAAGCGGATCCATATTCAGCGAATACGCCAGTTCGTCCATAGCGACTTCGAGCGCGTAGGTTCCGGTCGCGACACCGGGCGCCCGCATATACGTCGGAGTGCCGAGATTGAGAGAGACCAGCCGGGAGGTTGTGGACACGTTCGGACACGAATACATCACGCGCGTCGGGAACGCGGACGATTCCAGATAGTCCTCGAGAAACGACGTATTCGCGTAGACTTCATGCCATATGGCCGTAAGCTTGCCTTCACGCGTCGCGCCGAGGACGATCCGCTGCTGGGTACGCGGCCGCGCACCCACCGGCCCGAACATTTGCGGGCGTTCGAGAACGAGCTTGACCGGCCTGTTGATCTGTCTGGCCGCCATCGCGGCAAGCACGGTATGCGACCACACTTCGCCTTTGCAGCCAAACGCCCCGCCCACGAACCGGGTAATCACGCGGACGTTGTCTTCCGGTATCGCGAAGATCTTCGCCAGTGTTTTCCTGTGGCCGCTGATATTTTGTGTGGTGTCGTAGACGGTAAGACGATCCCCGTTCCAATGCGCGATCGTGGCGTGCGGCTCCATCGGATTGTGATGTTGAATCGGCGTCGTGTATATCTGATCGACGATCACATCCGCCTCGCTACCGAGCCCTTTTGTGACATTGCCGAAGCTGAGGTCTCCGGGCTCTCCGTTATGCGTTCCCGGATGTGCGTTGGCGAAGCCGGCCTTGAAGTCCATGTGCGGAGTGGACGGACGATAATTGACCCGTAGAAGTTCCGCCGCATGCTGCGCCTGCTCCAGAGTCTCGGCGACAACGACCGCAATCGGCTGATTGTTGTAATGCACCGCGTTGTCCTGGAGTAAAGACAGCCGTTTTTCCGGCTCGGGCGCCTTCGGACCGGCGAAGGGAGTCAGTACCGCGAGGACGCCCTTTTGAGTGTTCGCCGCGGATGTATCGATGCTTTCGATGCGTCCGGAGGGAATGGTGCTCTGGACCATGACGGCATAAGCGATATCGGGGATCTGGAACTCGGCAGTATAGGTCGCCTGACCGGTGACCTTGGCTTTTCCATCGATGCGGGACAGGGGAAGGCCGATCGTGTTCATGCCAGACCTCCGGCAATGTGCAGAGCGCGAACAATGGCCTCGCGGGTCATATCTACTTTGAATTTGTTGAAAGTGTATGGTTTCGCGCCTTGAACGGCGCGCCGGGCCGCGCTTTCGAAAACCGCTAGACTTGCTGTGGCACCGGCAAGCGATTGTTCGGCGGACCTGGCGCGCCATGGCTTATGTGCCACGCCACCAAGCGCGATCCGGGCGCTGCGGATGCGGTTGCCCTCGAGTTCCAGCGCGGCAGCCACCGAGATCAGAGCGAACGCGTAGCTGGCGCGATCCCGCACTTTTAGGTAATGAGAGTGGGCGGCGTATGGAGAGGGAGGAAGATCGATCGAAAGGATCAGTTCGTCGGGCTGCAGCACCGTGTCCAGCCACGGCGAGTCGCCCGGTAACCTGTGGAATCTCCCCATCGGAATCCAGCGCTGGCCGTGAGCGCTGCGCACACGGATGGTGGCATCCAGAGCCGCGAGAGCCACGCACATATCGGACGGGTGAGTGGCAATGCACGACTTGCTCGCGCCGAAAATGGCATGGATTCGATTAAACCCGTCGATGGCGCCGCAGCCGCTTCCGGGCGCACGCTTGTTGCATTCCGGAGATCCGGTATCCATGAAGTAATAACAGCGCGTTCGCTGTAGAAGGTTGCCCGCGTTGGTCGCCTGGTTTCGCAATTGCGGTGATGCGCCGGAGAGAATGGCCTGGCTGAGAAGCGGGTAGTTCGAACGCACGAGCGGGTGGGCCGCCGTGTCGCTGTTTCGCGCGACGGCGCCCAGGCGGAGGCCGCCGTCGGGCAGTGCCTCGATCGCGTTCAACGGCAGCCGGTTGATGTCGACCAGGCGCGTGGGTGTTTCGACGCTGCCTTTCATGAGATCGACAAGGTTTGTGCCGCCGGCTAGAAATCTGGTGTGATTGGGACGGACAACAGACTGGACCGCGTCGTCGGCGGTGCTGACGCGCTCGTATTCGAAAGGATTCATGACATCTCCTCAGGTCTGTCTGTAACTGGCGCGAACGGCTTCGACGATACCCGGGTAGGCGCCGCACCGGCAGATGTTGCCGCTCATGCGCTCGCGAATCTCATCGGTCGTCAGTTCGATGGCTTTGGGATGCGCCAGATCCGGCGTTACAACGCTAGGTACGCCGCGGCGCACCTCACTCAGAAGGCCGATCGCGGAACATATCTGTCCGGATGTGCAGTATCCGCACTGCAAGCCGTCGTATTCGATGAATGCGGATTGTACGGGATGCAAGTCGTCGCCGCCGGCCACGCCTTCGATGGTCGTCACCTTGTCGCCATGGTGTACCGCGGCCAGCGACAGGCAGCTATTGCTCCGGCGGCCGTTAACCAGAACCGTGCACGCACCGCACTGTCCGTGATCACAGCCTTTCTTTGTTCCGGTAAGCGCAAGGTGTTCGCGAAGAAGATCCAGGAGGGTCGTCCGCGGATCGATCGTGAGGTTGTAATCCTGTTCATTGATCGTCAGATCCAGAGGAACACCGTTTTGCACCGCAGCGCCCGCTTCCTCCGGCAGGACAGGAACGCCGATTACCATCGCTCCGGTCAGAACACCCGCAGTTTTCACAAAGTCACGGCGCGTTGCCATGTGTGTCGCCTCCCGAGGATCTGGGACTGAACAGCAACTGGCGCGCCGCTGCGCGTGATTCTATTTCCACCGTGTTATCGCTTCGATGTGGTCCTCAAGGACGGTCGAGTGGAATCTGAGGGGGGCGAGGGAGAGGAAAAATGCCAAACGTCATCAAGCGGCCTGGAGCGAAAAAACGATAAAGCCTTGCGGATCGGTTTCTTCATGATAACCGTGCGTGCGTAAAAACTGAGCGTAGGCCGGGAGCAGGGTCAGGCGTCCCGATACAATAACGATCAGGACCGGACGGAAGGCTTCCGTGTCTATTTCCAGCCGATCCTCGGTTAAAAGTCTGTTTTGAATCCGAAGGATCGAGGTGTCGACCAGGTCTGGTGGTGTGTCCCGGTTGGCCAGATAAAGGACAATCGGGTCATCAACCACTACATAGTCTCCAGGGCGGCTGTGCTGATCAATGCTGGAAGCGGCTGCCTGCAGGGCTTGATCATACCTGTCGGCAGCCGGACTGATAATGGATTGCAAGGTATTCTGCTGCAGGGAGACTCGAAAGACAATCCAAACGAGTACGAAAAACAGCCCCACCGCGGCCAACCTGGTGGTGGATCGTTTGCACAATTCCTGCACGGCAATGCTCGCTGCCAACGTGCAGGGTAGAATGAAAAACACCAGGTGGTGACGGAAAAGAGCCGTATACACGCTGAAAGCGGCCACAGTGGTCAATAACCAGACCAGACTCAGAATCAAGAAGAGCCCGCGGGTGGTTGCGATTTTACCAGGGCGTATCCAGGCTAAGCCAAGTAAGGCAAGAAGAATCACCGGCCACTCATCCTTGATAAGCCCCGCGCGCAAGCCTGCAGTCCAGTCCTGCAAACGAGGACCAACAGTATGGATTCGGATTCCCACGGTATCGACGTAGAACCTGTGCAGCTCGTTCGCAGGGACAGCCAGCAATAAAATAACGGCAGGGAAGAGCGCAAAGACGATGATGTTCAGGCTGTATTTCCAGCCACGGATTGGCGTGGCCAAAAGAAAATAACCGGCCAGAACCGCTATAAAAATGGGGTTCACCTTCAGGAGCAAGCTCATACCGAAAAAAAGACCGGAGACGTAAATCTGCAACCGCTTGCCGGTGTGATGGAATTGAAGCAGAAAGTAGAAGGAGGCAAAGGAAAAGGCGGTCCACGGAATATCGATTTGAAAAGTACGGGACACCGCAAGAACAGTAGTGTTCACGGCAAGGTAAGCTGCGGTGAAAACGGCGGCGCTTCGGCCAACGTGCTGATCCACTAATCGGTAGGCAAAGTAGATGATGGCAAGGCTGCACAGCACCGGAAAAAGACGAAGGGCAACGAGGCTCGGAGAGACTCTGTAAAACAGTTCAGATATGTAAATGAAAAGTGGTCCTTGCGAGCTAAAAGTCTGCGAAATCAGGGGAAAGCCATGCGCGACAGAGCGGACAGTCGCGGTATAGATGCCCTCGTCAAAATCGCCAAACGGAAAGCGCAGCGATAGTAACCGGAGCGTGATCGCAACGGCAAAGATGAGCAAGAACAGAAGGTTAGAGTAAATCTGATTCAGGAAATATTGAAGCCGGCCTCCGGGCATACGGCAGTATAACGAGTTGTCCAAATCGCAGGACAACTGTTTGACCGTTTGACCTTACTTTCCTGCCCTGGCAAGCATCAGCAACAAGGCGGAGGCCGCTTCCGCCTTGTTCACGTTGCAATGTCCATACGCGACGGCAGGAATCTCCGTCAATTCCGCGGAACTGCCTTTCGCCTGGGCCTTCGCCGCGTATAAGAGCTCCTGCCGGAAAGGTATGATCGGATCCGCTATCGTATGGAGCGTGACTAGAGGGTCGTGAAGTATCCCGGTGGTTTCATACGGGCTGAGATTCACCGGACTCTCCGCGAAGCGGGCGACCATGGCATTCATTCTGGCGTCGTTTAAAGACCCATGATACACACGTGACAGGTTGCCGTAGGGATTGCCATTCAAAGTTGCTATTGCATCGTTGGTGGCAAACACGTTGTACCACAAGGCACCGGTGATGGACTCGCCGACGGTTGACGTCGTCAAGCCGACGGGAATATCGGCTGCGAGTAATAGTTGCAGCGTCGCCAACGGGTTTGCGGCAAGAGCCTTCAGCACGTTCGGTTCATAAACGGTGAACCAGTTCTGCTGGAGGGCAGGCGGAATCGAAATGGCGCTTTCGCCCGGTGTGCCGGTTTTCAAGACGCCCGGGAAGAAGTAGTCGAACAGGACACGGACGTCGCCAAAATAGTTGATCTGCTGCTGAAAACTGCCGATGGGTCCGCAAACGGCCACGGCGCCGCTGTAGAGCGCCGATTGGGTTTCGAGTGATTTGGCTGCAACCAGCCCGCCCTCCGATGCGCCGGTTATGAAATACTTTCCTGCCGGAATGCCGAGGGCCTTGAGGACGTCAGCAAGTCCTGCCGTGTCCTGTACACCCTCGGGGATCGACAAGCCGTTTCTGGAAAAACTGGAGGCCGCAAACCCGAAGCCAAAACTGTTCACCAGCCCTGGAAGGCTGGTGCCGTCCGGCAAAACCAACTGCGATAACCATGCGTTTGCGGGGGATCCCTGCGCCACATACCCATGCGCAAAGAAGATCATTTCACCGTTATAGCAATTCGCCGGTGATGGCATGCTGAGCACATACTGAGCCGGACCATCCGCTCCAGCGTAAATGCCGCTCACGGGAGTGGCGCTCGAGCATGGAGCCGCATATAGACTAACCCGCAGCGGGAAGATCAGGATTGCCAGAAAGCAAACGAGTTTGCGCATCGGAACCGCCTTTCTGCGTGGAGAGTAATTGCCGGCCTGAGCATACCCGATTCGAATTCGTTTGTTCAGATATACTTCTGTAACTGTTTTTAAAGCCGGGAGGATCGGAAATATGAGAGAAGCCACAAATGTGCTTGAGTTCGCGGACCTGCGTCCGGCGGTCCGGGAGTTCATCGCGAAGCCCCGGAGACTTTACATCGATGGCCGGTGGGTGGAGGCTGCTTCGGGTAAGACCTTCAGCACGATTGATCCAGCCAGTGAAGAGGTGATCTGCGAGGTTGCCGAAGGTGATCGGGAAGATGTAGATCGTGCTGCGAAGGCAGCGCACAAGGCCTTTTATGAAGGCGAATGGTCGCGGATGCTACCGGCGGTTCGTGAATCGTTGTTGCTCAAGTGGGCCGAGTTGGTGGAAGCCAACGCCGATATGCTGGCGGAATTGGAATCGCTGGACAACGGCAAGCTGGTGATGTACGCGAAGATGATCGACGTACCGGCCAGCGTGCAGTTGATCCGTTACTATGCCGGCTGGGCCACCAAGATCGGGGGCGTGACGGCTAACGTCTCGATCGGCATTCCCAACACGGAATTTCACGCCTACACTCTTCGTCAGCCCGTCGGCGTCGTCGGTCAGATCATTCCCTGGAATTTTCCGCTCGTGATGGCGGCTCTGAAACTGGCGCCGGCACTGGCCTGTGGTTGTACCAGCATTCTCAAGCCGGCCGAACAAACACCCTTGAGCGCGATTCGTCTGGTGGAACTGGCTGAGGAAGCAGGCATTCCCAAAGGCGTGATCAATCTGATCACGGGTTTCGGCGAAACCGCAGGGCAGGCCATTGTCGAGCATCCGCTCGTTCGAAAAGTTGCCTTCACCGGTTCCACAAGCGTCGGCAAGCAAGTCGGCAAGCTCGCGATGGACAGTCTGAAGCGCGTGTCGTTGGAACTGGGAGGCAAGAGCCCGGTAATCATCGCCAGGGACGCTAATCTCGACGAGGCCATCGCCGGCGCCGCCAACGCCATCTTCGTCAATCAAGGCCAGGTTTGCGTGGCGGGCTCCCGCTTGTTCGTGGAAGAGCCCATCTTTGACGAAGTGATGAGCGGGATGAAGGAAATTGCGGGTTCCATGAAACTCGGCGGCGGCCGCGATCCCGACTCGCAGATGGGACCGTTGGTCAGCAAGGAACAACACGAGCGCGTTCTCGGCTACATTGAGCGCGGGATTCGCGAAGGCGGTGAAGTGCTTACCGGCGGCGGCAGACACGCCGGCAAGGGTTACTTTGTGCAACCGACCATCTTCAAGAATTGCAGCTCCGCGTCCACCGTATATAAGGAAGAAATCTTCGGCCCCGTGCTGGTCGCAAACAGCTTTAAGAACGCCGACGACATCGCCGCGCAGGCGAACGACACGGTCTACGGTCTGGCTGCCAGCGTTTGGACCCAGAATTTGAGCCTCGCCCATCGTCTGGCTAAACGGATCGAAGCCGGTACGGTCTGGGTGAACTGCCACCACCTGATCGATCCGGCGCTGCCTTTCGGCGGTTTCAAGCAGAGCGGCATCGGCCGTGAACAGGCGGCCGACGGAATAGAGTTGTATACCGAAACAAAATCCGTCTTGATGCGAATATAAAAGTTGTCCCGCGAATCTTGAAGGTCAGTGTGGGGTGATGGCCTTTCCCGTCACGGCGATATGGATGAGCAATGCCTGCCAGTCGGCGCCATTCTTCTTGAACGTCATGGTAACGGTTCCGTTGATTTCGTTTGGAGATGCGGTGGACTGTCCGCGAGGCGTGACATTTTCTTTCAGGTTGTAGTTGAAAGCCGCCCAGGCAATGTCTCCGGTCTCAGCGACTTTCAAGGGGCTCAGTCCTCTGCCGCCAAGGACGGTCAGCGTTTTGGGTCCGGTACCGGTCAGTTTTGTAATCCAGAGCCCGACCGGGTCGAAATGGCCATCCTCATCGACCAGCACGGCATCTTCGGTGACCATTTTCTGCAGAGCCGCCGCATCCTGCTTATTAACGGCGTCGGTAAACTTCGTGACCATGTCGGCGATCGGGCCGGTGGCGGGAGGAGCCGGTGTGCCGCGTCCGCCGCGCCGGGCGCCAGAACCAGCCCCGGCCCCGCCTGGAGCCGAATTGCCGCCCGGCTCACGCTGACCAACGGCCGCAGGTGCCTGCGCTATCGCCGCGGCGGCAAATACCGCCATGGCCATGATGAATACAAGAACGGATCTCTTCATATTGCTCCTTGTCCGGATTTCCCGGGAAGCGATTCTTCCATGGTTATTCTTCGTTTTCAATCTCCGTCAGCCGCGGCCTTGCGCAAAAAGATATGCATGGCGCGTTCGCCCGAGACCTGCTTGAAGCAGTCGTAGCCCAATGCACGCATGTCGATGTTGTGCCAGAGGTGCTCACCTTTACCCAGCAAAACCGGACGAATGGCGAGGTGGAGTTCGTCGACCAATCCGGCCTGAAGATACTGCCGGACGGTGGCTACTCCGCCTCCAAGGCGCACGTCGCGTCCGCTCGCTGCTTCCCGCGCTTGTTCGAGCGCGGCGTGAATTCCGCCTGTAACAAATCGAAACTCTGTTCCACCGGCCATCTTCAAGGTAGGACGTGGATGACGTGTCAGAACAAACACCGGCGTGTGATACGGCGGTTCCTCGCCCCACCATCCTTTCCAACTTTCATCCGGCCATGGGCCTCGCACAGGACCAAACATGTTTCGCCCGAGAATCCAGGCGCCGAAGCCGGCAAAGCCGAGTTCGGCCATCTCGTTATCGATGCCGGTCTCGCCATCCGATTGGCCATGCATGTGGCGCCACACGCGGGTGGGAAAGAACCACTCCATCAACTTTTCGCCGTTAACGCCGAGGGGATGCTGAAGATCCTGGTTTGGTCCGGCGCTATAGCCGTCAATCGAAGCTGCAAAGCTTCGGATGCAAAGTTTTGACACCGTGTGCTCTCCGTTCACGCCGCTTGACGTGAATTGTCGCACGATAGCTTATTTCAGGTTCTTGCCGCCAGTTTCAATCATCAAAAGCGGATCAGCGGACGTCCGACTGTCTCGCCAGGCCACGGAATCGAACCGATGATCGCAACGAGAGCGAGGCCGAAGAAGATAGTTACCATGAGGTGTTTGCGCACATCAGTTGATGCCTTCCGAACCTTAACGCGCCCTATGTGCGCGAGCGCGATACCGACGATCATCCCGGCGATGTGCTCCACGGCCCAGAATCGCAGGTTGGGGTTCGTCATGGCGCCGGCGAAGTTCTGGAACGCAATCTTAGTGAAGGGGCTGAGAAACGCATAGAGCCCCAGTCCAACAAGGAACTGTATATCGAGCGTGGTGATGAAGATTGTCCCCCACATCTCGTCATTCCCCGTCCACGGTCGTCTTCCGATACCGCCCTTGATCGACAGGAACCAGGCCGCCACGCCGCTGACGAGTATTGCCCAGCGCAACAACGAATGAAGCCAGAGCGCCGATGAATAAACCATTAGGGGATTCTATTGTGAGATGGGGCTTTGCGCAAAAGTCGATGAGACGAACATTCCCCGCCTTTCCAAGGCGGGGTGGCTGCGCCATCAATCAATGGGCCCGTTCTTTAGCGGCGCAGACGGGGCGGTTAGTAACTTCAAAACAATAAGGTGCGCTTCGCGGTTCGTTGATAACCGCCCCGCCCGAGCGTTCTAACGTCTGATCGCTCGGGCACCCCGCCTTGAAAAGGCGGGGAATGTCCGTCTCTCCGACTTTTTGTGCAAAGCCTGCGCACACAATCGGCCGAGAGCAAATCGACCTGATAATGCTCTCGCAGTTGTAGAGAAATGAGATAGCCTGAATCATGCATTTCCTGAGCGACGAGGATAAACAAAATCTTTTGCCGGCCGAAGAAGCGTCTTTTCCGGCTCCGGTACCCACCCAGGTGGTCTCGAGCGACGAATATTTACCTCCGCCGCAAACCCGCCAGCAGAAGGAGGTGGAGGCCCGGCTTATCGAACTTGCCGATGGCATCGCGAAAAAGCAGGGAGTCTCCCGCAGGCGATTCTTCCAGACTGCTTCCGGAATGGCGGCTTCCTTCTACATCATGAATCAGGTGTTCGGCGGTCTGTTCGACGTGAGTCTGGCGGAGGCTCAAACTCCGGAAATGGCAAACCAGCGGGCGAAGGCGCTGCGGGGCCAGTTCATCATGGACACGCATACACACTTCCTTCGCGACGACACCCGGCTCACCAGTTTCGTTTCGATGCGCGAGGCTGTGGGCAAAGCCGGATGGAACAAATCCATCGGGGACAAACCCCAAACCATCTACGATCTCAAATACGCCAACTACTTCAAGGAAATATACCTGGACAGCGACACCAAGATCGCGCTGATCAGTAACGCTCCTTCGGAGATTCCGGAGGACTGGTTCCTGACCAACGACATGGTGTTCCAGACGCGCGCGAAAGTGAATGAGAATGCCGGCTCGAAGCGCATGCTGGCTCACTACATCATCACGCCCGGCCAGAAGGGCTGGCTCGAAGGCATTGACCGCGCCATCGAGGTCGGCAAGCCGGATTCCTGGAAGGGGTACACCGTCGGCGACAACACGCACAAGGAACTGAGCACCCATCCCTATCGTCTGGACGACGAGAAATTGATGTATCCGGCGTATGAGAAATTCGCCAGGTCCGGAATCAAGAATGTCTGCATTCATAAGGGGCTTTGGGCTCCCGCCGTGGAAGCGCGATTCCCCAAACTGACCCCGTATGCAAAACCAGACGACGTGGGCAAAGCGGCTAAGGACTGGCCGCAACTCAACTTCATCATTTATCACTCGGCCTATCGCCATATCGGCGGTGATCCGGCAGTGGCGTGGGACGAGTGGGAGAAGGCCGGACGCATTTCCTGGGTCTCCGATCTCGCCGGGATTCCAGGCAAGTACGGCGTCAAGAACGTCTACGCCGACCTGGGACAGGTGATGGCCTACTCCACGGTGGTGAATCCGCGGCTCGCTGCTGCGCTGCTCGGCGTCTTGATCAAGGGGCTCGGCGTGGATCACGTCATCTGGGGTACGGATGCCGTCTGGACGGGCTCGCCGCAATGGCAGATCGAAGGCTTACGCCGGCTGGAGATCCCGGAGGAAATGCAAAAGAAGCACGGCTTCAAGCCGCTGGGAGCTGCCGATGGACCGGTGAAGAATGCCATCTTCGGCCTGAATGTCGCCAGGCTCTACAACTATCCCGTGGAAGCGTTTCAGAAGAGCAAGGATCGCTTCGCCGATCTGCGGACACAATACGAGGAGCAAGGGCCGGCCCGCAGCAATCTCCGGTACGGCTACGTTCCCAAACCGGCTTAGATCGGTCCACGATCAAAACACCGGCGATGTAGACCACGCGGAGAAACCTGGCGAGAACTGATACAGGGCACATGGCTTTGCAACGGAAAAAGGTCACCGAAGGCTCCCGCTGTGCAAAGCCGCGTAACATCACAGAATCTGATCGAACTCTGGGCCGTCTGTAAAGGACCAACGGGTCCATACATCCCGTTTTGCACCGAGGCAGTCCGAGCAGGCCCGTATCTAATTGAACAGTAACGTGAATGTTTCGTTCTCGGCGGCCGCGACCCGTATGGCAGAGAAGCAAACCCCTCTGCAAGCGAGGAGTTTAGAAATGCTGGCTGCAAGACGCGACTGCAAGCGAGGAGTTTAGAAATGCAGGCTGCAGGACGCGACTGCAAGCGAGGAGTTTAGAAATGCAGGCTGCAGGACGCGACTGCAAGCGAGAAATTTAGAAATGCAGGCTGCAGGACGCGACTGCAAGGGAGAAATTTAGAAATGCA
>DASXLG010000254.1 GCA_036496425.1 Terriglobia bacterium
GATTCTCCCAACCGTACCGCCTCAACCTTGAACTCGTCGGTATATTGTCGATTCCCAACCAACTCTCTCTTGCCCATTTCGATCTCCCGTTCATCAAGAAGTTATCAGCTTTTTGATGTACGTCAAACCAGGGCAAGGTCAATTGCAATCGTCACAAAGAAGCGGCCATAGTGGTGACCTTTCAGTCACGGGAAGCAGGAGTCAAAGTTGAAACCGATTCGTGTTCTGCTTGCTGACGATCACAAGCTGGTCCGGGCCGGCTTTCGTGCAATGTTAAACACACTGGGAAATGTCGAGGTCGTCGCGGAGACCGGGGACGGCCGCGAAGCCCTGGACTTGATTCACAAGCATCACCCCGATGTTGCTTTCGTCGACATCACCATGCCGAGCCTCACCGGTCTGGAAGTGGCCCGCAGGGCTGCCACGGAAGCGAAAGGCGTGCGCGTCATTATCGTCTCGATGCATACCAGCGGTGATTACATCGGGCGCGCCATCCGGGCCGGTGTTTCCGGTTACATCCTGAAAAATGCGGATCCCGTTGAACTCGAGCTGGCGATTCGGGCCGCCATGGATGGCGACGTCTATCTAAGTCCTGCGGTATCAAAGAATCTGGTCGAAGACTACTCCAGGCGCCTGGAAGAGAACCAAACTCTTGAAGATCAGCTTACGGATCGGCAGCGTGAGGTGCTGCAGCTGATCGCCGAGGGCATGAACACCAAAGACATCGCTGTAAAACTCAATCTCAGCATCAAGACCATTGAAACCCACCGTAAGCAGTTGATGGACCGTCTGGATATTCACGACGTCGCCGGTCTTGTCCGGTTTGCGATCCGCGCAGGCATCGTAGACCCCGAATAGGTAATCTCAGGGCGTTTACGATATCTTTAAGGTTTTCCCTGATTGTGCTGCCCGCAATGGGCTAATACTCTAAAAGATCGGAACGTCCATGAAGAAGATACTGGTTGTGGATGACTCTCCGACGATTCGGCGGATGGTTATCGCATCGCTGCGTAGCCTGCAAGGGATCGTCTTCGAAGAAGCGGGGAACGGGCTCGAAGCGATTGAAAACCTTTCCCGCGGGCCGGCGGAGTTGATGGTTCTCGATCTGAACATGCCCGATATGCACGGACTGGAAGTTCTCCATTTCGTTCGCTCGCACGCAAAATACCGCGCCATCCCGATCATCGTTCTGACCACCAAGTATGACTCCGACAGCCGGACGGCCGCCTTGTCGGAAGGCGCGTCGCTTTATATGACTAAACCTTTCGAGCCGGGCGCCCTGTTCAAAGAGGTGTCACGTCTCCTGGAGCCTTGATGAGCGATTCGGGCAGGGCATTTTTCGAGGAGTTCATCGACGATTATTTCGCCGAATGCGAGGAGCATCTGACCTCGATCCACGCCCTGATGCTGCAACTGGACAATGCCTGCCAGTCCGGCGGCCCGGCAGAAAATATTCTCGATACGCTTCTCCGTGACTTCCATTCGATCAAGGGTCTTTCCGCGATGGTCGGAATGGAGGAGGTCACGCAACTTGCACACCACCTCGAAGATTATTTTCGCGAACTGAAGGAACCGGGGGCTGAAATCAAGTCCGACGGCATCACGCAGGCGCTCGCCGCGATCGCCGGTATCGAAGAGGTTCTGGCTGCCCGCCGGAGGGCCGAACCGCTGCCGGACGTGACAAGCCTGCTCCTGCGCCTGAGCCAGGCCGTCGAAGAAGCGCGTCCGATACGGAAAGGGAAGGCTGCTTCAGTTGCGGCGGAGGCCGGCGAGGTCACCCTCGGGAAATGGCGATTCGAGTTCCGCCCTTCGTCCGAACTTGCGGCTCAAGGCATCACCGTCAGTACGGTTCGCGAGAGGCTCGCGGCTTACGGCCAGGTCACGAGCGCGGCGCCCTTGATCC
Organism: Terriglobia bacterium; assembly: GCA_036496425.1. Lineage (NCBI taxonomy): Bacteria > Pseudomonadati > Acidobacteriota > Terriglobia > Terriglobia bacterium. The sequence goes on from DASXLG010000254.1 coordinate 1,904, forward strand.
TGGATGACGGCAGCGTCGCGTTTGAATTCATCGTGGCGACAAACGAACCGGAATCCCGCTTTGAAGGACTCCGGGCGGAAGGTCTCAGTTACGGGCCGGTTGCGGAGCAGGCACAGCGTCCATCCAGCGAGCCTGTAACGCCGTCGCCGAGTTCACCTGCCGGATCGGTAAACCTCGTACGCGTCGACATGAGCCGGCTGGATGATTTGATGCGGATTGTGGGCGAGCTGGTGATCACCCGGTTTCATCTCGATGAGGCCCTTCTCAACACCGAGGACGCGCTCACGCCGGCGGGTTTGCGGACGCTTCAGGACATCAACATAACAATGGAGCGCCAAGTGCGGCAACTCCGGCAGACGGTTATTCGCACGCGGCTGGTTCCCATCGGCCAGATATTCGAGCGGATGCGATTCGTCGTTCGCGGTCTCGAGCGAGACGCGCAGAAGAAAATCAACGTCGAGATCAGCGGCCAGGAAGCCGAACTGGACAAAGTGATCGTTGAGCGGATGATGGATCCGCTGCTGCACCTGGTGCGGAACGCGGTCAGTCATGGTATTGAGGCTCCCCAGGAGCGGATCAACGCCGGCAAACCGCCGGAAGGAGAACTGAGTCTTTCCGCGATAACATCCGGCGACAGCGTCATGATCCATATCGAAGACGACGGCCGCGGGATCGATCTCGAAAAGGTCGCGGCCCGGGCTCGATCGCTGGGAATATCCGGGGTCAACGAGGCCTTGGACTCGAAGCGGCTTCTTGACGTGATTTGCTCGCCCGGCTTCACCACCCGTGATGAGGCCGACCTTGCAAGCGGCCGCGGTGTCGGGATGGCGGCGGTTCAGTCGGCGGTTACCGACTTGGGCGGTATCATTACCTTGCAGACTACCGCCGGGCAAGGGACACGTTTTTCGATACAGCTTCCGCTGACTCTGGCTCTCGCCGACTCCCTGCTGGTGTCCGTGGAGGGCCAGCGGTTTGCGGTGCCGCAGGCCAGCATTCGCGAAGTTTTTGCCGTGGAATCGTCGTCGAGCATCGTGTTCGAGAACAATGAAGCGATTACCTACCGGGACGGAGTTCTGCCGATTGTGCGGCTCGTGAACATATTTAATATGAAAGCAAAGACACGCAGCCGTCTCCACATCCTGGTTGTCGGCGCCGGCTCGAACGCCGTGGGATTGGTGGTGGATCGGGTCGAGGGTCAGAGGCAGATCGTCGTCCGGCCTATCACCGACCCTCTCTTGCGGATACCCGGCATCGTCGGGGCAACCGAACTTGGCGATGGCCTGCCTGTCCTGATCCTGGATGTACACAGCATGTTGCGCGCGCATCGCATGCGCGCGGTTTCGGAGACCAGACCATGAAAGAAACCGACCGGAATTCGGAAAAGTTCATTCTGTTCCAACTGGGTGAAACGACGTATGCGCTGCCCGCGCGCCACGTACAGCAGATGGAAATGATCGAGGACATCACTCCCGTGCCGAATGCTCCTCCGCACGTGGACGGTGTTGTTTTTACGCGCGGCCAGGTCATTCCTGCAATCAACCTGCGCGCGCGCTTCGGGTTTGAACGGGTTGCGCATACCCCGCGATCGAGGCTGATCGTAGCGGCGCTCAACGGCCGGGTTATCGGACTTGTTGCCGACTCGGCGCGCGAATTCATGTCCATTCCGCTGGAGGATATCCAACCGCCACCTGACGGCGTGTCCGGTCTGAGCGGAAATTACTTGAGAGGCGTCGTCACTCTCGACAACCGGATCATTTTGATTGTCGACCTTAACGAGCTGATCGGCTCGGCAGAAACACGAGCCGGTGCGGCGCGAACCTGAGCGGAGGAAACTATGGCAACGCAAAATCGTAACAGCGGCCGGAAACAGGTTCAGGGCCTCGAAAACCTGGAATCGGCAATCGGCGGGATCAATGAACTGACCGCATCGTTGAAGGAAACCGCCGGCCAGGCGGAGTCGGCCAGGACGTCGGGCGAGCAGGTCGCTTCCGGCGTCAATGAGCTTGCCGCGTCCGTCGAACAGATCACGGCGAACGGCCTGAAGGTCGCGGCCTCCGTGAACGAAACCGCGGCGGCGATTCAGCAAACGGCGGCATCGATCAAGAGCGTTGCCGCTCTCACCCAGGAGATGGCGAGTTCATCGGAAGAATTGACGGCGACGATTACCGAGATGGCGGCATCGATCAAGACCGTCAGCGGCGATACGGAAAGCCTGGCGGTGTCCGTGACCGAGACAGCCAACACCATCGAGGAAATGTCGCGAGGGATGCAGGGATTCGCCGGGAACGCCGAGGATTTGACGGTATCGGCAGAGGAAACGTCGTCCTCGATGAATCGAATGGGCGCTTCCATCGAACAGGTCAGCGCCGCTGCAGAGAACCTCGCCGGCTCGATCCAGGAAGTGGTCACCTCGATGGAAGAGATGGCGCGATCGGTGGAAGCCGTTGCGGGCAATGCCGAGCGCATCATGGAAGAAGCGTCGGCGGCCGCCGCGGCAGGAACGCAGCTGGATCGCTCGATCCGGTCGGTTGTCGCACTGACCAAGCAGGCGCGTGAAGTGAGCGCGCGGGTTGCGCGCGACGCCGAAGAGGGCGGTGCGACCGTTCAACGTTCCATTCAGGGTTTCGGACGGATTCGTGAATCGATTACGCAGTCGGCCACCGTCGTTCGCGAGGTAGGTAAGCGGGCGGGTGAAATCAGTTCGATCATCGATACCATCGATCTGATCGCGGAACGTACCAACCTTCTGTCGCTCAATGCCTCCATCGAAGCTGCACGCGCCGGCGATGCCGGCCGCGGGTTTGCGGTGGTGGCGGAAGAAATTCGCAACCTGGCCGACAGATCGGCGAAGGCAACATCCGATATCGCCAGGATCATCCGTGGACTGCAGGAAATCATTCAGGAGGCGGTGACCGCCGCCACCGACGGCATGCGCATTGCCGACGAGAGCGGCCGCACCAGCGAAGAGGCGGGGGCCGCGCTTAAGAAGATATTGTCCGGCGTGCACGAAACCACCCAGTTCGTTGCCCAGATCGCGGCGGCATCGGACGAGCAGCTTGCCGCGGCCCAGAACTCGGTCAATGCCATCAACACGACGGTCGCTCAAGTCAAGCAGGTCAAAGCTGCGGCTTCGGAGCAAAACCGGGCGGTTCAGTCTGTCCTTCAAGCCGGCCTGGCGATGCGGAAGTTGTCGCAACAGGTGACGCAGTCGATGACCGAGCAGGCGGGTGGCGCGCGGGAAGTGATCAAAGCGGCTCAGAGCACGACGAAGATCGCAGCAGAACTGCGAAATGCGGCTCGCGAGCAGGCGAGAGC
>DASXLG010000255.1 GCA_036496425.1 Terriglobia bacterium
ATGAATTCTGGCCGAAGGCATTGACTCGGGACGGATCTCCGGACGGTGGTCCTGATACGGAGGTCTATGGGGATATGTTTATCGCCGAAGGTTTGGCCGAATTTTCACGCGCCAGCGGCGAAAGCAAGTATTGGGATGAAGCGCGAGAGATCGTGCTCAAATGTGTACGCCGCTATGACCGCCCTGACTACCATCCCACAATCGGCCAGACCTATCTGGGCCCCGGCGCGCGCGATTTTCCCGGGGCGAGAATCGAAGGTGTCTGGATGGTATTAGTCCGCACTTGCTCGCAGATGCTGGCGATGCACCCTGATCCTGAATTGCTCTCGATCCTCGATCGAGCGATCGACTCTCTCTTGATTCATCATTTCAATCCTCGCTTCCAGTTGGTGAACGAACTGATGAATCACGATTTGTCGCGGCCCGAGAACGAATATGAACAGCTAGTGTACGCTGGCCATGCAATTGAAACACTTTGGATGATCCTGTACGAAGCCCGGCGCCGGAGTGATGTTGAAATGTTCGATCGAGCAGCAGCGATGTTCCAGCGCCACTGTGAGGTAGCCAAAGATCGTGTATATGGAGGGTTGTTCCGCAACCTGACGAACGTAGATCAGAATGCCTGGACTATGGATAAGACCTTATTCCCGCAGCAGGAAGCGCTCATTGGATCACTCTGTTTGATTGAGGAGACTGGCGATCCGTGGGCCACGGAATTTTATAGGGAACTCGATCACTATGTGCGTGCCAAATTTCCCATGCGCACTCTTCATTCGCCGCTTTGGCAGGTGGTGGGAAACAGGCAAGTAGACCCGACGCCGGATATGACGAGAGCGGAAAATTATCATCAGCCGCGCTTTCTCATGCTGAACTTGCTGGCTACTGAGCGGCTGATCGCGAGGAAAGGAAAACCGATCCGTGCCGTTTGAGCGGCGCCCATCATTTCATCGAATGCTAAGAAAAATATCGTGGTTTCGTGTTCGCAACCCAATTGCCATCGCGGCCTGGGTTGTGCTGCTCTCCGCCTGCGGCAAGAAGAATCCTGAAGAACGTGCGCTCTCCCCGGAAGCATCGATGAAGGCGATGCAGATTCAAGGCGACTTTCACGTGGAGCTGTTCGCCTCTGAACCGCAAGTCATGAGCCCGGTGGACATGGCCTTCGACGAAAACGGGAAAGTTTACGTCGCCGAGATGCTCGATTATCCTGACGATCCTCCACCCGGTAAGCCTGTCCGTTCCCGGATCCGGCTGCTTGAAGATACCGATCATGACGGCAAGTACGATCGAGCTACGGTATTTGCCGATCACATCCTCGCAGTCAGCGGGATTATGCCCTGGAAGCACGGCCTCATCGTAACCAGCGCGCCTGACATTTTATTCATGGAAGATACGAATGGCGACGGCAAAGCGGACATACGCAAGGTTCTCTACACGGGTTTCGCTAAAGCCAATCAGGAAGCCCGGATCACTAATCCTCGTCTCAGTATTGATAACTGGATCTATTGCTCAAACACGGGGACTGGCGGACTGATCCGTTCACCCGAACATCCTGAGATGCCGCCCGTGCTGGTTCGCGGCACGGATTTCCGATTCGACCCAATTAGCGGAAGGGCGGAAGCGGCGTCCGGCCCGGCGCAGTTCGGTTCTACTTTCGATGATTTCGGAAATCGCTTCATTACGCAGAACACGACGCATATCCGGCACGTTGTGCTTCCGATGCAATATCTGGCGCGTGCGCCGCTACTCGAGATACCCGCCGAGGCGCAGGACATCTCCGATCATGGACGACCGTCGGCGCGAATGTATCCACTTACTCATCCACAGGAGTGGCGCAAAGAGCGGACCAGCCTTCGCCAGGAGCGCTATGACGAAAACGAGTTGCACCGCACCGAAGAAGTTGGCGGATGGTTTACGGCAGCATCAGGCAGCACGATCTATAGCGGCGATGCCTGGCCGAAAGAATACATTGGAAATGTTTTCACTGGCGATGTCAGCGGAAACCTGATCCATCGCGATCTCATTCTGCCTGACGGCGCGACCTTCCGCGCTCATCGCGCGAAAGACAATGTTGAGTTTCTCGCTTCGACCGATGTCTGGTTTCGTCCCTGCAATTTTGCCAATGCGCCGGACGGGAACTTCTACTTCACCGATATTTACAGGCAGGTCATTGAAACACCGGAATCGATACCGGAAGAAATTCGCAAAAAGATCAATTTCTACAATGGCGATACCCTGGGACGCATCTATCGCATCGTTCCCAATAGCTCACCCGTTCACAGGAATTTACAGCCTGGTCTGGGCACGCTAAGTTCCGCCGATTTGGTAACGCAATTAGCAAGCGCCAACGGATGGCATCGTTGGACCGCGCATCGGCTGCTGCTCGAACGGCAGGATCGGACTATAGTTCCTAAACTCCAGGCGATGGCGGAGAATGGTTCTTCTCCCGAAGCTCGCATGCATGCGCTTTCGCTACTGGATACCTTTTCCGGACTGCAGCCGGCGGGAATTGAGCATGCGCTGAAAGATTTAGACGGACGAATCCGGCAGAACGCTGTGCGGCTGAGCGAACGCGATTTAAAACAATCCAAACCCTTGGCGAACGCCGTCCTGGCCGAGGCAACCGAGTCTGATCCTCACGTTCAGTTCCAGGCAGCGCTCACGTTGGGCGACTTAAACGACCCCAAAGCGCTCACCGCCCTTGCAGAACTGGCTCATCAGCATTCCTCCGATCAGTGGTTTCGCGGCGCAATCCTCAGCTCGGTGGCCGACTCGGCGTCGCCTTTTTATGAAGCGCTCCTGGCCAAAGGCGAAACCTGGACGGATCCGCAGTTGCTCATAAGTCTTTCCGCTCTCATTGGCTCCCGTCGCAAGGAGAACGAATTATCGCGTTGGTTCGCTGGTCTTGGCAAACTGCAACACCCGGACAAAGAACTGGCGGGTCTCACGCGCGGTCTGGAACTGGTCAGAGCGCGGTATCTTCAAGTGCCTGGGGCTGAGGCTGCTCTTATGCAGCAGATAGAATCCGGCAAGGAGCCCGTGCGGAGAGCGGCCTGGGAAGCGTCTACGCATTTCAAGCTCGACAAGCTTCTGCAGCGCGCGCAAAAGGATGCTACAAATGTTGATTTGCCTGAGGGAAACCGAATTCTTGCCATCCAGGCATTGCGCGGGGGACATTTCAATACCGTAGGACCGGTACTGGACAAAATTCTCGTTCCGAACGCCACCCCGAATGTAGAGGTAGCTGCAATTGATTCACTTGCCGCGTTCGATGATCCTGACGTTGCCAAGATCATCCTCGCGCATTGGGCCAATCTTTCGCCTCAGGCACACGAGCATGCCTTCGATGCTCTTGTCGGCCACAAGAACCGCGTTCCCATTCTTTTGCAAGCCGTCCGGTCGGGCAAACTGGATCGCGCGGCACTCGACGGGAGCGTGAGATCGCACCTTTATGAAAATCCCGATCCCGCCATTGTGAAAGAGGCGCGGGCTCTTCTGAGTAGCACGAGTGGCGACCGCGCTCAGGTGGTGGCGCACTATCAAGGCGTACTGACAACCCCGGGGAATGCGTTTCAAGGAAAAATAGTTTTTCAAGCCAATTGCGCCCGCTGCCATATGCCCCGTATTCAAGGCGGCCGGGTGGGTCCGGACCTGTCCGG
>DASXLG010000256.1 GCA_036496425.1 Terriglobia bacterium
GGACCGGACTTCAACTCGCTGGCGGTATGGGGGCCGAAAGTCCTGGACCGGCTCTCGAAGCTGCCCGAAATCGCGGACGTCAGTTCGGACCAGCAGAATTCCGGCTTGTCCTCCAACGTCGTCATCGACCGCGACACCGCATCGCGCCTCGGCTTGACGGCGCAGGCTGTGGACTCCGCCCTTTATGACGCCTTTGGCCAGCGCCAGGTTTCGGTGATGTACAAGTCGATCAATCAGTACCACGTGATTCTGGCGCTCCAGCAACAATGGTGGCAGAGTCCGAACTTCCTGAATACGATTTACGTACAGACGCCGAAGGGGACAGACGTTCCCTTATCCACCTTCACGCATTTCACCCAGGGAATCACGCCCATTCAACTGCCGCACCAGGGACAGTTTCCGGCAACCACATACTCGTTTAACCTTTCGGACAACGTCGCGCTGAGCGACGCCGTCGAGGCAATCAACAGGGCTGAATTGGATATGGGCCTGCCGGCAAACATCACGGGCAAATTCGCCGGCACGGCGCAGGCCTATCAGCAAGCGCTCGATAATCAGCCGGTCCTGATCGGAACAGCGTTGCTGGCCGTTTATATCGTGCTGGGAATGCTGTATGAAAGCCTGATCCATCCTCTGACCATCATCTCGACGCTGCCGTCCGCGGGCGTGGGAGCGCTGATGGCGATGGTGCTGTTCAAGAGCAATCTCGACCTGATCGGGATGATCGGAATCATCCTGCTGATCGGCATCGTGAAGAAGAACGCCATCATGATGATCGATTTCGCCCTCGCGGCGGAACGCAACGAAGGAATGAACTCGAGGGATGCGATTTATCAGGCTTGCCTGCTGCGCTTCCGTCCTATCATGATGACGACGATGTGCGCCCTTCTCGGCGGTATGCCGATGGCGCTGGGTCTGGGCGCCGGAGCAGAGCTCCGGAGGCCTCTCGGAATTGCTATCGTTGGCGGCCTTGTGGTCAGTCAGATGTTGACGTTATTCACAACTCCCGTGATTTATCTTTACTTCGACCGGATCAGTACGCGCTTCCGCCGCCGGCGGCAGGCAAGTTTTGCGCACCGTCCCGGTCTGCTTATTCCCGGCGGTGTTGCGGGATCTGGAGATTAATGGTTCGTTATTCGAAAATCGTACTTTTTCTCTTTGTTCTGTGTGCAGGTTGCTCGATTCATCCGAAATACCAGCGGCCGGTAACGCAGACGCCGGCCAACCTGAAAGGAATGGTCGACAACGGGCAGTGGAAGATGGCTGCCCCCAGCGACGCGCTGCTGAAAGGCAAATGGTGGGAGATCTTCGGTGATCCTCAGCTCAACCGGCTGGAAGAAATGGTCGCGGTCAACAACCAGAATGTAAAGCAGGCGGAAGCGGAATTCCGGCAGGCTCGGGCGCTGATTGCGGGTGCGCGCGCCAATTACTACCCCTCCATCGGAACGACACCGGCGATCTCACAGAGTTATGTCAATAGAAACTCCAATCAGACGTTCTCGATCCCCGCAAATTCAAGCTGGGAACCCGATCTCTGGGGCCGCGTCCGTCTGGCGGTGGAAAGCACGGTGAGCAACGCGCAAGTCAGCGCAGCCGACCTTGAAAATCTCCGGCTGAGCCAGCAGGCACTGCTTGCGGCGGACTACTTTGCGCTCGCCGGACAGGATATGCAGATCAACGTGTTGGCCAATACGATCGCTGCCTACCAGCAGAATCTGCAGCTCACGATCAACCGGTACAACGGCGGCGTGGCGTCGAGGTCCGATATTACGCTGGCGCAGACACAGCTTTTCGGCGCACAGGCCCAGAGCACCGAGATGCATATTGCGCGAGCGCAGGCCGAGCATGCTATCGCCGTGCTGAGCGGCCAGGAACCGTCCTCGTTCGAGATCGGCCCCACCACGATCAGCGGCCCGCCTCCGCCGATTCCGATCGGCATTCCGTCGCAGCTTCTCGAACGGCGCCCCGACATCGCTGCCAACGAGCGGCTGGTCTCCGAAGCCAACATCCAGGTCGGTATTGCGCAAACCGCCTATTATCCGACCTTGAATCTTTCCGCGAATCCGGGCCTTATTTCGTCCGACCTGGCCTCGCTGTTCACCTGGGCCAGCCGGAGCTGGTCCGGAACCGCGTCGATGTCCGAAACACTCTTTGATTTCGGCCGCCGCGGCGCCACGGTAGAAAACTCGCGGGCTGCGTACGACGCGACCGTCGCCGCTTACCGGCAGAATGTCCTTGCTGCCTTCCAGGAAGTGGAGGACGATCTTGCCAGTCTGCGCTACCTCGCCGAAGAAGCAGGACAGAACCAGGAAGCCGTTACCGCGTCTCAGGAAGCTTTAAACCTCGAGATGGATCGCTATAAGGCAGGAACGGATTCGTACCTGAACGTCATCACGACGCAGATTATCGCGTTGAACGATCAACAATCGGCCATCTCGATCCTGCAGCGGCGCATGGCTGCCGCTGTGGATCTGGTCAAATCCGTAGGTGGCGGCTGGGACGCCTCGACCCTTCCGTCGGCAGACTCTCTTCGTGCGACGAGCATGGGTAATCCGAAGAACACTCAGAACGTCGCCCGCTCCGCCAGCAGCAAATAAGCAGCTTTAATGGGCCGATGCCGCACTCGTACTGCGGCATCGGTCATTGTTCGTGAAGAGATCGCGCGAGGAAGTCTGGTCCAGCCTGACGTCCTTCCCACCACCGCCGAACAAGCTCCGAACTGCACGGAACGGACCTGAAACGGCGCTGTGCTCCTCCGTATCGGTTGCTTGCTGGCCTGCCGTCCGGCTCACCCAGATGTGCTTGTCGTCATAGGTGATGGGAACCGTCTGACCGGGCGAATCCCAGGGTTTCCACTGACGGTGGTATTTCGTCAGATAATTCTTGGAGCTGTCCTGCCAGTTGACAACCGGAACCCGCTGAACTCCGATGAGGATTTTATTGTCTACGGCGAAACAGTAGTAATAATCGGTGGCGCCAAAGAAGCAGTTCGAGCAATAGGTCTCGGCGTGATCGAGCACCTGCGCTTGAGCCTGCTGTCCCTTGGCCGCCGCCGCAAACGAGAACGGCGCGGCAAGGCAGAGAACGATGAGCAGTTGGATCGAAATGATAAAGCGGTTAGATAAGTTCAAATGCATCGGGGGATTTTATCAAATCCGGTTTTCTTCCCGTAACTTTTCCAGATGCGCCATCACGGATCTTTCGGCAAGTCCGTGCATTGCGTCCGGCACGTCCGTATAAACTTTCTTTACGAGGGCGGCCGGCTCATGCGCGCCCCATTGCCACGCCGCCAGAATATTCCGCTCCCGTTCCGTCCGGTGGTCCAGGTAAGCCTGAATCCGGCCCTTCGCATTCGCCATCACCGGCCCGTGAGCCGGAAAAAGCGCCCTGACCGGAAGCGCCTGCATCCGCCGCAGCGAATCGAAATAGGTCGCCATGTGGCCTTCCGGCGGATCGATCACGATGGTGCCCACGCCGGCCATGAGATCGCCGGTAACCAACGATCCGCTTCGCGCCTCAAAGATGCAGACATGCCCGCGCGCATGTCCGGGAGTGTGTAGAACCTGAAGCGTCCAACCGGGCTTGCCTGCCAGTTCCAGCCGTTCGTTTTCCTCGAAGGTCCTGTCCACCGCCACCACGCCCTGGAGGGCCTGCGCCGTAATGGAATGCGCGGCGATCTTCACTCCGAGTTGCCGCTTCAAGTGGTTCGCACCGCCCACATGATCGTTATGCAGGTGCGTGAGCCAGATCTCGCGCACACGCCGGTTCGCAAGAACGCGGTCGAGCAGCGCCTGCTCTTCTTCATACGGCGACGCCGGGTCGATAACAACCACCTCTTCTCCGCCAACGAGATAACAATTCGTGTGCGTCGCTGGAGGCAGTGTCGGTGTCCGCAGTGGAACGAGGACAATTCCGGGTTTCATTTCAATCTCCGGAATCGGCTCACCATGAGCCCACGGGCTGGCCTTCATTCTTTTTTCGATCTGGTCCAAACCTTCGGAAAGACATCGCAGAGCGTGCAGGACGGGGGGAGCCATGAGTATTGCACCCTGCATCCATTTGGCTACAGCGTCCACCGGCCTGATCCATTCGCCCAGGTCGTGCTCGTCGCTCGCAATGCCGGGCTGTTCTCCTGCAGGACATCTCGCAAGGAAGAAACACGTATCGAACCGGGCCGGAGAAAACGCAGGCGTCAGCCAGCGGCCGACATCGATAAAAGTTTCCGGCGGCACGCGCGCTCCCGTTTCTTCGAACAACTCGCGGGCGGCACAGACCCGGGCATCTTCGTCGGGATCGAGTTTGCCGCCGGGGAAAGCGTGAAAGCCAGCCTGAAACATCATGCGCGGGGACCGCCGCATCCAGAAGACCTCGACGACAGGCGTTTCGCGAATCAGTATGACAGCGGCGGCAGATCGTGGACTCGCCATAAAGATCAGTATATTCTTCCGGAAACCCAGGAGGCTTCGATGATGTTCAGACGGCTGCTTCTTATCAGTCTTATTCTCGGTGTCACGGCGCCGGTTCGCGCGGAAGTGGTGCGGATTGAAGTGAAGTCACGCACCGATGTTCTCTCCGGAAAGGCCTTCGGAAACACAGGCCCTTACGAGAGGGTCTCGGGAAAGATTTACTTCGCCGTCGATCCGAAGAACAGCACGAATCGCATCGTTGCCGATATCGACAAAGCTCCGAAAAACACCGCCGGTAAGGTGGAGTTCTCCTCGGACTTCTATCTGATCAAACCGAAGGACCCGTCGCGCGGCAATGGAACGATCCTGTATGAAGTTTCGAATCGAGGAACGAAGGGCCTGCTGGGTTTCTTCAATATGGGAACGAACAATGTCGATCCTCAGGCTGCCGGCGATTTCGGCGACGGATTCCTCATGGGTCAGGGATTCACGCTGCTCTGGGTGGGCTGGCAATTTGATGCTCCAAATCGCGACGGCATGCTTCGCGTTTATGTCCCAGCGGCGCGTGAATCGAACGGACGCTCCATTCAGGGACTGGTCCGCAGCGATTTCACGACAACGCAGAAGGCTTCCGATGTCAATCTACCCGACAGCACCTATGCCGTCATCGATCCCAAAGACACCGCCAATGCCCTCACTGTCCGCGACTCTGTGGAAGGCACGCGCCGCACGATCCCCCGGACCGATTGGGACTTTACGGCTGACGCGAAAGCCGTTCGCATGGCGTCCGGTTTTGAGCCGAACAAGATCTACGAGGTGGTATATAGATCTCAGGACCCGCCGATCGCCGGCCTCGGCCCGGCAGCCGTGCGTGATGCGATTTCCAGATTGAAATACAGCGGCGCCAGCGAACTCTCGATCAATCCCGGCGCGATCCAGCACGCGATCGCATTCGGCATTTCGCAAAGCGGCCGTTTCCTCCGAACCTATCTGTATTACGGCTTCAATGAAGACGAATCGCACCGCAAGGTTTTCGACGGCATCATGTCGCACGTCGCCGGAAGCGGTCGCGGCAGTTTCGATAACCGGTTTGCGCTGCCGTCGAGAACGGCCGGGCCGTTCTCCAGCTTCTTTTACCCGGTCGATATCTTTCCGTTTACCGATGTCGCCCAACTCGATCCTGAAAGCGGACGTCGCGACGGCCTGCTGACCCACCATATGAAACCCGAGTTCATGCCGAAAGTGATGTACACGAACTCATCGCACGAGTATTGGGGCCGCGCCGCCTCCCTGTTCACGACCACGATCGACGGGAAGGAAGACGCCCCAATGATGCCGAACGTACGCGCATACATGTATACCGGAGGAAATCATACAATCGGTGCGTTTCCTCCAACTCGCGGCAGCGGTCAGCAACTGAACGATCCGCTGGACTACCGCTGGGCGGCGCGAAAGCTGATGGTGTCGTTAAATCGCTGGATTACCGAAGGCGTCGAACCGCCCGCCAGCGCTTATCCGCGGGTCAGCGAGGGGACGCTGGTCTCGCCCGATAAAGTGAAGTTCGCGAAGATTCCGAATCTCGCCGTGCCCACGACAACAAACATCCATAAGGCCTATCGAGTCGATTATGGCCCCGAGTTCGGAACCAAAGGCATCGTCTCGCAGGAGCCGCCGAAAGTCGGATCGGCGTTCCCTATGCTCGTCCCGCAGGTCGACGCCGATGGCAACGATCTTCCGGGCATTCACATGCCGGAGATAGCGGTTCCCCTGGCCACCTACCTCGGCTGGAATTTCATGAACGAACGTACCGGCCCGGCAGACGAGCTCGCCTCGCTCACCGGCTCGTTCATTCCCTTCGCCCGTACCCGCGCCGATCGCGAGCGGAATAACGATCCCCGGCTTTCCATCGCAGAACGCTACAAAAGCAAAGACGCCTACCTGGAACTGATCACCAAATCCGCCAACGATCTGGCGCTCAAAGGCTATGTGATGAAGGAGGATATCCCCCGAATCGTGCAACAGGCCGCCGCCCGCTGGGACTGGGTCACCGGGAACCCTCATTGACGCCGGGTTTCCCGGTCTGATAAATTCGTTCGGCACGTTGGCGAACAGCACGCCATCCGTGCCATTGCTCCTCAGTAGCTCAATGGCAGAGCATCCGGCTGTTAACCGGAGGGTTGTAGGTTCGAGTCCTACCTGAGGAGCCTTATTTATTTTCAATCACTTGGGATAATTGAAGGCTCCTCATCCGATGATACGCGCCCTCGCGGGCGTCCAAATGGGACGTGTTTCAGGATATGGCCGTATTGTGTAGGAATCACGGCGCCATCGCGCAACTTGCGATGGAATGCAGCGACGCACCGGCTCCCAACCGTTATCCTCAAAGTAGAGCCTGACGATATAGCTGACATCGAAATAGATCATCGAACCGGCCGCTCGCGGTCGTCCGACACAATGCGTCTAGCATCCGTCCCTGCCGCG